>JBLGAR010000084.1:0-19737 GCA_047612385.1 Cryomorphaceae bacterium
TGTGGGCGGAGATTACGCTGAGCCTGCAATAAGAGGTATGGCCTGGAACGGGCGTTATCTGGTTATTGGATTTGCTAGTGGACCTATTCCCAAAATCCCTCTCAACCTCACGCTGCTCAAAGGCTGCTCTATAGTCGGGGTTTTCTGGGGCCGTTTTACCGCTGAAGAACCGGCGGAAAACCTGAAAAATATTGAGGAGCTTTGGGAGCTGTTTGCCGCGGGCAAGCTAAGCCCGGTGGTTACAGATAGTTTTTCTATTGATCAGTATGAAGATGCGTTTAATTGCCTGATCGAGCGACGTGCTCGCGGCAAAGTAATCATGAATTTTTAGGCCGCAGTACACTACGCTCAAACCTTGAGGTGAGTCGATGGAAGCTTTCGTATTTAACACTGTTCCCAGAATAGTCAGTGGTGACGGTAGTTCTTTGCAGTTGGCGCAGCAGTGCGCGCTGTTGAATATCCGTCGGCCATTATTGGTGACAGATCCAGGGTTGATCGCAATTGGATTAGTACAGCCTATACAAAAAGCGCTCTTTGATGCGGGTTTGAACCCGGTGCTGTTTGATCAGGTAACAGAAGATCCTCCTGAGGCCGTCGTGTTGGCCGCTACGGAGCTGGGTAAGGCTGAAAAGATCGACGGTGTAATTGCGGTCGGCGGTGGAAGCTCCATGGATGTTGCGAAGGTTGTCGCAGTGCTCATGAGCGAAAATCAGAGCCTTTCAGAACTCTATGGTGTGGATCAGGTACGCGGTGCACGATTGCCCATGATATTGGTTCCGACTACCGCCGGTACCGGGTCAGAGGTAACTTCTGTCGCAGTGATTACCACGGGTGAAACCACCAAGGCGGGTGTTTCTTCGGCCGTGTTGTTGCCCGATGTTGCTGTTCTGGACGCAGCGCTCACTTTGGGTTTGCCGCCGGCGATTACGGCTATGACGGGCGTCGACGCCATGGTTCACGCTATTGAAGCCTACACGTCCAGACACAAAAAAAATCCGATCTCGGATAACTTAGCCAGGTCTGCGCTCACGCTGCTGTCGCGAAACATACGCACAGCGGTACTCGAAGGTGGCAATCGCGAGGCTCGCGCGAATATGTTGTTAGGTGCCACCTTGGCAGGGCAGGCCTTTGCCAATGCGCCCGTAGGAGCAGTGCATGCTTTGGCTTATCCGCTGGGTGGCCACTATCATATTCCTCACGGTTTAAGTAACTCGCTGGTGCTGCCCTCGGTACTTGAATTTAATAGTTCCGAGGCGAGCCATCTTTACGCGGAGCTGGCGGAAATTGTAGTCGGAGCGCCTATCTCTGGAAGTGATGAGGCCAAGACTGCGGCGTTGATCGACGCGCTGCGAAGCCTGATTGATGATGTTGCGCTGCCCGCCACTCTCAGCGAGGCGGGTGTCAAAGAAAGTGATTTGGAAATGCTCTCTACCGATGCGATGTTGCAGCAGCGCTTATTGATGAACAATCCGCGAGATGTAAGCTATGACGATACATTAGCCATTTATCGAGCAGCTTTTTAAGGGATGAGATGAGCGATTCAACGATTCCAGGTCGATCTGACTACAAATTCTTTTACCCCATCAATACCCGTTGGAGTGACAATGATGTTTACGGTCACGTTAACAACGTCATTTACTATTCCTACTTTGATACAGTGGCCAACCGTTATCTAATCGAAGAGGGCGGCCTGGATATCAGCGATGGGGAGATTGTCGGTTTTGTGGTGAACTCTGGTTGCGAATATCATTCACCTATTAGTTATCCCGAACCGATTGAAGGGGGTTTGCGGGTAGAGAAATTGGGCAACAGTTCTGTGCGCTATGGCATTGCGATCTTCAAGCCAGGCGTTGAGGACGCAGTTGCCCACGGTCATTTTGTGCACGTTTTTGTTAATCGCCAGGCAAATAAATCTGTTTCGATCCCCGACAATCTTCGTCGGGCGCTGGAGCGAATCACGGTTTAGCTCTTCGCTCAATGATCACTAGCGACAGCAGGACCGCTGCAAAAACACCCACACTGAACAATGCCGCAGGCTGCCCGTAGACTTGGTAGAGTGCGCCTGAGCAAATAGGCCCGATGGTAAAGCCGATAGCGGGACAGGAGCTCACCATACCGGCGATTGCCCCCTGTTCTTCCGGGCTTACCGCCAGAGAGGCTCCCGCCGAAATTGCCGGTACGCACATTCCCAGCCCTGTCCCCAAGAAACTCATGCCAATGGCTAATACTGCAAATCGATCAAAGAAGACAATGAACATTGCCCCGATTAATAATGACACCATACCCATTCGAATGAAGACAGTTGGGGCGAGTTTCAGCCGCTGCATCACCGTGACTTGAGTAATGAAGGTAAACACTGCTGCAATCATCAGTGCAGCGCCGGTCATTTGCGCTGTCTCTATGCCAGACAGCTCCATCTTGTCCTGAAGTTGAAACCCCAGTGTTTGTTGAATGCCGGAATATCCCAGAAACAAACCAATGGCAGCCCACAAAAATCGAAAAACTCTGGGGTCCAAATAGCGCACTCGGACTCTGACTGGCCGGCTGACCAAATCCAGTTCAGGTGTCGTTGGCAGCTTGCGCCAAATGAGCACTGCTGCAAAGGCGGCCAGTGCTCCTGCAAAATACATAGGCGCCAGTAAACCTAGTGTTGCCAGTGCGCCGCTGACCGCGGGGCCAAGTATCATGCCCATACTGTTGGCTGTGCCCAGGCGTGCCATGGTTTTGGTTCGCTGATCAGGCGAGCTATGATCCGCCGCATAGGCTGCACTGGCGGGACTGGTGCCAGACATGATCACCGCTTGAAAGCAGCGTGTGATTAGCAGTACGGCGTACAAGGCGAGTCCACTGAGAACGCCGCTGAGTCCGGCATAAAACACACTGGTAAACAGTATTGTCCCCACCATGTAGCCCAGCAAGCCGGTGATGATAATAGGCTTTCGGCCCACCCGATCACTCAGACGCCCCCAGCGAGGTGAAGCGATGGCGAACACCAGGGCAGACACCGCGATAATGGATGTGATTTGTATTTCGCTCAGATCAACTTCACGACCCAGCGGCGGTAGTATGGCAAAGACCAAGGACTGGCCAATGCCTGTGGCCATAAGGCCAACAATGAGTACGGCGAATTGTTGTCGTGACAACGACCTGGACAAAGTTGGCCTCACGTAGTGGTGATTACTTCAATTCGGAAGAAGATTTACCCAGCACCCTGCGCGCCACTATGAGCTGCTGAATCTGCTGTGTCCCTTCAAAAATATCGAGAATCTTGGAGTCGCGGGCGAATTTTTCCAGCAACTCGTTCTCACTGTAACCGAGGCTCTGGCACAACTCCACACAACGCAGTGTGACGTAGTTACCCATGCGACCGGCTTTGGCTTTACACATGGACGCTTCCATGGAGTTTGGCATCTTATTGTCCGCCATCCAGGCGGCTTTCTGAACCAGCAATCTGGCGGCATTCCACTCCGCTTCCATTTTGTAGAGCTCCGCTTCTATTGCCGACAGGTTGTTGGGATTTTTGTCGAACTTCAACTCAACACCTTCCTTTTCCAATATGGATCGCGTCAAATCCAGAGCGGCCCTGCCGACACCAATCGCCATCGCTGCAACCGGTGGGCGCGTGTTATCGAAGGTTTGCATCACACCACCAAAGGCCTTTTTGCGCTCTTCGGCGTTGGTTGCAACGGCTGCGCTTCCCAGAATATTCTCTTTGGGTATACGGCAGTCGGAAAAGTTAATGGCTGCGGTGTCGGACGCGCGGATGCCCATTTTATGTTCCAGGCGCACGACTTCACATCCGGGCGTGCCCTTCTCCACAATAAAAGATTTAATGGCGGCTTTGCCCAGGGATTTATCCAGTGTTGCCCAGACCACCAGTGTGTCGCAGCGGTCGCCGTCGGTAACGTAGATCTTTTCACCGTTGAGAACCCACTCGTCGCCATCGGCAACAGCGGTGGTGCTGATATTAGCGGAGTCTGATCCGGTGCTGGGTTCGGTGATACACATCGCTGCATAGGAACCACCATACTTGGCGACTTGCTCTGGAGTGCCAACCGCACTGATCGCAGCGTTGCCTAAACCACTTCCAGGCATCCCCAGAAACAGACCTACATCGCCCCAGCAAAGGCCTTCTAGCGCGGTGACTGAGCCAAGATTGCCGCCATTAACGACAGTGCCCTCCGGTATTTTTTCTTTCTTGCCTCCCGATAAACCCTCGCGGCCTCCGCGGATGAGTTTTGCGACCTCCTCCATTTCTTTAGGCGGAGTGTGCTCTTCCCTATCGTATTTGCGCGAGTAGGGACGGATCATGTGCTCTGACATCATCATCAGATTGTTCAAGGTTTCCTGGTGCTTGTCGGACAGTTCTAGATTGATCATGGTTGTTTCCTCGAAATCTATTTGGTTTATACGGAGGCGACGCCTTCAAGAATGGCTATGGCTCTGAGGTTTCGGTACCACTGCTCTACCGGGTGCTCCCGGCAGAAGCCATGCCCCCCCAGCAGCTGTACTCCGTCGGTGCCAATTTTCATGGCGTGTTCCGCGCAAAACACCTTGGAAAGAAAGGCTTGCTCGTGAAAATCCATTCCCTGTTCGGCTCTCGATGCAGCGCGCCAGGTCATCAGACGCATAGCGTCCAGTTCAATAGCGATATCCGCGATCATAAAGGCGATCGATTGGCGATTGGTGATCGGCTCGCCAAATGCGATTCGCTCATTGCAGTACTCGGTCACGTAATCCAGCACTGCCTGACACGTGCCCACCGCGAGAGCGCAGATACCAATGCGTGACAGATCAATAAAGCGCTGTAGGTCGAACAATCCACCGCCGAGTAATGATTCCTCAGGAAGTTGTACCTTGTCGAAATCCAGGGTCGCGGTTTGCAGAGTTCTCAGTCCCATGTTTAATTCGACTTCTCTGCTGAGTCCTGTCGGATTGCCTTCAACGATAAACGCCGCCGGGCCCTCACCTTCAAGTTCGGCGATAACCAGCATCAACTTTGCGTCAATGCCCAGAGGTATTAAGGATTTTCGGCCGTTGAGAATGAACCCGCTGCCGCCTCGTTTGGCCGAACACTGGGGTTGTGTGGGTTCGAAAGTGGCTCTGGGTTCAAGCAGTGCCGTTGTGGCGGGAACAAACTCTTCACCACAAAACAGCGGCAAGTATTTTTCCTGCTGTGCCTCGCTGCCCTGGTCGAGCAGCGTGTTCACGAATGCCAGGGGGCTGATGCTGCCCAATGCCATTGAAAGATCGCCATGGGCTAAATCTTCTGCATTGAGTGCATTAGAAATGGGTGATCGACTGACACCGGCGCCTCCTAAGGCTTCTGGAATAGGCATCAGTGTTAGGCCTAGATCCAGAGTCTTCTTGTAGAAGTGGTCTGGGGTGGCGCTTGCCACGTCGGCACTTTTCGCTGTGGCGCGAATTTCCGCGGCGGCGAATCGCTGTACCGTCTCACGATTCATGCGTTGTTCGTCGCTTAGGGTGACGTCAAATATTGTCTCTTCTACCGCTGTGTTCATTTTATGATCCTCTTATGCTGGCCCTAACGATTCAGTTTGGCACCGTTGATTGCGTTGTATTTTTTGGTCGTGGCCTATCGGATTTCGCTGTGTGAGGGCGCTTTGAGCCCCCCTATCAGATAGTCCACCAGATGATCTAATAATTGGTCGTTATCAAAATGGCTCAAATCCCCTAAAGGTGTATGCGCCAATGAGGCAACCTCGGCGACGCCGTGAAAGGCGTTCACCGACATGAACATAAGTCGGAGCTTTCTAACTTCATCGGGCAGTTCGGGTACCAACTTTGCGAGATTTCCGTCTACTTGCTCCCAAAAGCTCTGATACACAGGATTGAGAATAGCGGCAATCTCCGGATCGTTTTCAGCAATGGCCCTGGACATAAAGCGGACAGCGTCTGCGCCCCAATCTTGATGGGCAGGCAATTCTGTCAGGGGGCGCAGGGCATTGCGAAAAGACTCTCTGAGTGTTGGGTGAGATGGCGCCTGCTGTTGAATACTCTGGGCGATGACTTTCAACTCCTGAGCAATCATGACCACCAGCGCCTCGACCACGCCAACCCGGTTAGTGAAGTGATAGTGCATCGCTGCAGAATTCTTGGACCCCGCTGCGGCGCTAATGCTGCGCAGAGATACCGCATGCAGACCTTTCTTTGCGTACAGGTACAGTGCGGTCGTGAGTAATCGCTGGCGTGTGTCAGCTTTGCTCATGAGGCCATTGTGTCCAGAGTTTTTGCTAAACCCGGCATCAGGCGCGCATAGTTAACAGGGAACAGTCGCGACAGGAGCGATAGAAATTTTGCGTCTCCACCAATCAACAGTCGTATCTTGCGCTTTTCAATTCCGGTGATGATTTGGCGCGCTGCTGAATTCGCTGTGGTGCGGGCGAGCTGCTCAAAATTTGCGTTGCTGGCCTGTCTTTCAGCCCCGGTCACTTTGCTGCGACTATTAATGGCGATATTGGTTTTGATGCCACCGGGGTGAACACAGCAAACGTGGACGTTGCCGCCCGACAGTTCTTGACGCAGTGCTTCGGTATATCCTCGCACTGCAAACTTGGCAGCGTTGTATGCCGACTGCGTGGGTACTCCAATAATTCCGAAAATAGAGGAAATGTTCACCAGGTGCCCCTGCTGACTTTTCCGCAGTAGGGGCAGGAACGCTTTCGTGCCATACACCACTCCCCAGAAGTTAATGCTCATTAGCCACTCGATATCGTCGTATTGAGTCTCTTCTGCCGTAGCCATGAGGGCGACGCCTGCGTTGTTGATGAGAATGTCTATGTGAGCGTACTCGGCTTCGATATCGTCCGCATACTGATGAACAGCGGCTTTATCCGCCACATCCAGCACCTGCCCTTTGGCGACAATGTCGCTTCTTGGCAGAGTTGCGAGAGTCTTTTCCAGTCCATTGGGGTCAATATCGCTTAACAAGAGCCGACAGCCAGCTGCATTGAACTGATGCGCAAGAGCTCGGCCAATGCCAGAGCCGGCACCTGTAATTACCGCCAGCTTTCCTGTGCTATATGCCATTGGATTCTCGTAAGAAGACTAGATTTAATCGATGATAATGAAAAAGGCAGTTAAAGCAAGTGCTTTATTGTCTTCACTGCAGTAGACGCGTGCTCTTGGGCGCCAAAAAATTCACGCTGTTTACCTTATTGGGAGGCCGGAACTCTGGACAGTTAGGGTGCTATCGCCTAAAATCATTCGCCAGATTTCACAAGCCCCGGTCAGCGCTCCGGGACTCGTAATTGCCTTGTGAATAACCAGAGCTGAACATATGAAACAAGCGAGATGAGGCTTCCCATCTCGCTTTTTTTCGAGCGCGCAGCGAAGGTTATCGCCGAAGTTTGATGGAGGTTTGCTTGGTCAGTCCAGCCATATTGGCGCTCGCCGATGGTAGTGTTTTCAGAGGCGTTGCGATCGGTGCCCAGGGTAGCTCGGTGGGAGAAGTGGTTTTTAATACGGCGATGAGTGGCTATCAGGAAATCCTGACGGACCCGTCCTATGCCCGTCAGATGGTGACGCTGACCTATCCCCATATTGGCAATACCGGTACCAATTCAGAAGACGAGGAGTCGCGAGCGATCTGGGCCTCCGGATTAATTATTCGAGATTTGCCGCTGATGGCGAGCAATTATCGAAATCAGGAATCTCTTCAAGATTATCTAGTAAGACACAATATTGTTGCTATAGCCGACATCGACACTCGCCGCTTGACCCGAATACTGAGGGAGAAGGGCGCCCTCAGTGGTGCTCTCGTTGCTGGACCTGATATCGACGAGGAGCAGGCTCTTGAACAGGCGCGCCAATTTCCAGGGCTCAAGGGAATGGACTTGGCTAAAGAGGTCACGGTTGAGGAAATCTATACCTTCACTGAAGGTAGTTGGGAGCATGGGATTGGACATACCGAGCATTCTGCGGAAGAGCTTACGTATCACGTTGTGGCTTACGACTACGGTGTAAAACGCAATATCTTGCGTATGTTGGTTGACCGTGGCTGTCGTTTAACCGTGGTGCCTGCGCAAACCCCGGCAGCCGACGTGCTGGCCATGAACCCTGACGGGGTGTTTCTTTCTAATGGCCCGGGCGACCCCGAGCCCTGCGATTACGCCATTGCTGCTATCAAGGAAATACTCGACACCGATGTGCCTGTGTTCGGGATATGCCTGGGGCACCAGCTGTTGGCCCTGGCCAGCGGCGCATCCACGGTAAAAATGAAATTTGGCCACCACGGTGCCAACCACCCGGTGCAGAACCTGGATGACGGCACTGTATTAATCACCAGCCAGAACCATGGTTTTGCCGTAGATGAAGATAGCCTGCCGGCTAATCTTCGGGTGACCCACAAGTCTTTGTTCGATCACACCTTGCAGGGTATTCACCGAGTCGACAAAGATGCATTCAGTTTTCAGGGGCATCCTGAAGCTAGCCCGGGTCCGCACGATGCGGCCCCCCTGTTTGATCACTTTATTGAATTGATGGCTGCCGCCACCGGAAAAAGTTAACGCCCTATGCCAAAAAGAACTGATATTGAAAGCGTACTGATTCTGGGTGCTGGGCCGATTATTATCGGCCAGGCCTGCGAGTTTGATTATTCAGGTGCGCAGGCGTGCAAGGCCCTGCGAGAAGAGGGTTACCGGGTTATTCTGGTGAACTCCAACCCAGCGACCATTATGACCGACCCGTCAATGGCTGACGCTACCTACATCGAGCCTATTGAGTGGCAGACCGTAGAGCGGATCATCGAGATCGAGAAGCCTGACGTGCTACTGCCTACTATGGGCGGACAGACTGCACTGAACTGCGCTTTGGATTTAGCCCGCGAAGGGGTGTTGGAAAAACACGGTGTAGAAATGATTGGCGCCACCGCTGAAGCGATCGACATGGCGGAGGATCGCCAGCTGTTTGACAATGCTATGAAGCGCATCGGTCTGGCGACACCGCGCTCTGCGACAGCGCACAGCATGGAAGAGGCCTATCAGGTACTCGATCAAATCGGCTTTCCCTGCATTATTCGGCCCTCTTTTACGATGGGTGGCTCAGGCGGAGGCATCGCTTACAACCGCGATGAGTTTGAAACCATTTGTACCCGCGGGCTGGATTTGTCGCCGACCACCGAATTACTAATCGATGAATCACTTATCGGTTGGAAAGAATTTGAAATGGAAGTGGTGCGAGACAAGAACGACAACTGCATCATTGTGTGTGCCATCGAAAACTTTGACGCTATGGGTGTGCATACCGGCGATTCCATTACGGTGGCCCCCGCACAGACCCTCACAGACAAAGAATATCAGATTATGCGTAACGCCTCTTTGGCGGTACTGCGTGAAATAGGCGTAGAAACCGGCGGCTCCAATGTCCAGTTTGGACAGGACCCGAAAACCGGGCGCATGGTGATCATTGAGATGAACCCCAGGGTTTCGCGTTCCTCTGCACTTGCCTCCAAAGCCACTGGGTTTCCTATCGCCAGAGTGGCTGCAAAATTAGCCATTGGCTACACCCTGGATGAGCTGCAAAACGATATCACCGGCGGCGCTACACCGGCGTCTTTTGAGCCTTCCATCGATTACGTCGTAACAAAAATTCCACGGTTTGCGTTCGAAAAATTTGAAGGCGCCGACACGCGTTTGACCACTCAGATGAAATCCGTAGGTGAAGTGATGGCCATTGGTCGAACCTTCCAGGAATCCCTGCAAAAAGCGCTTCGTGGTTTGGAAGTGGGCTCCTCCGGCTTTGAGCACATGATTGATGTGGACAACCCGGACCTGCGCGATGAGTTGGTATCGGAGCTAACTAACCCAGGTCCAGAGCGTATTTGGTATTTGGGGGATGCATTTCGCTCCGGTATGAGTGTCGACGAAGTCTGCAAACTTTCTGGAGTAGACCCCTGGTTTCTCGTGCAGATCAAAGACATTATCGACACGGAAAACAGTCTTAAGCGGGTGATGCTCGACGACATGGACTACGCGCAAATGTTTGCGCTAAAGCGCAAGGGTTTTTCAGATATTCGCTTGGGAGTGCTGTTGAATTCCCCTGAAAGCGAAGTGCGTAAACACCGCCATGGCTTAAATATCCGCCCCGTCTACAAGCGTGTAGATACTTGCGCAGCCGAGTTCGCGTCAGCCACAGCCTACATGTACTCAACCTATGAGGAAGAGTGCGAAGCTCTGCCGACCGATAGAGATAAAATATTGGTATTGGGCGGCGGTCCCAACCGTATCGGCCAAGGTATTGAATTTGATTACTGCTGTGTTCATGCAGCCCTGGCCATGCGCGAAGATGGCTATGAAACCATTATGGTTAACTGCAATCCGGAAACAGTTTCTACCGATTACGATACGTCCGACCGGCTGTACTTTGAGCCGGTAACTCTGGAAGACGTATTGGAAATTGTTGCCCTTGAAAAACCCAAGGGAGTCATAGTCCAGTTCGGCGGTCAAACCCCGCTAAAATTGGCCAGGGCTCTCGAAGCCGAAGGTGTTCCAATTATTGGCACCACACCGGATGCGATCGACAGGGCGGAAGATCGCGAACGCTTCCAGCATATGATTCAGAAGCTGGGTTTGAAGCAACCTGAGAACACCACGGTTCGCAGCACCGATGAGGCTGTGGCAGCCGCTGCTAAAATTGGCTATCCGTTGGTAGTGCGCCCTTCCTACGTCTTGGGTGGACGAGCCATGGAAATTGTCTATCGCGAAGAAGATTTACTGCGCTATATGCACAACGCAGTGCAAGCCTCGAATGATTCCCCTGTACTCCTGGATAGTTTCTTAAGCGCGGCGATTGAAGTGGATGTAGACGCGGTATCGGATGGCGAAGAAGTTGTGATCGGTGCCATCATGCAACATATTGAACAGGCCGGCGTTCACTCTGGTGATTCGGCCTGCTCATTGCCTCCCTACAGTCTGGACCCTGAAGTGCAGGACTTGATGCGCGGGCAGATAAAGCAGATGGCGCTGGAGCTTGGTGTTAAAGGTTTGATGAACGTGCAACTGGCTTGGCAGGACGATGAAATATATGTGATCGAAGTGAACCCTCGTGCCTCTAGAACCGTGCCATTTGTTTCCAAGTGCATTGGTGTTTCTCTTGCGAAAATAGCGGCGCGATGCATGGCTGGGCAGTCGCTGAAAGATCAGGGGTTTACCAAGGAAATTATTCCGCCGTATTTCTCGGTAAAAGAAGCGGTAATGCCTTTTAATAAGTTTCCCGGTGTCGACCCAATTCTCGGCCCTGAAATGAAATCCACTGGCGAGGTGATGGGTACGGGCGACAACTTCCCCGACGCGTTTGCCAAAGCTCAATTGGCTGCCGGCGCGCCACCACCGCGCAGCGGTACAGCACTGATCAGCGTGCGAGATGTTGATAAGCCCGGAGCAGTGGAGGTTGCACGCAATCTAGTCAGTTTGGGGTTTACTTTGGCGGCGACCAGTGGCACAGCCGATGCGATGGAAGCTGCAGGCCTTGAAGTAAGAAGAGTTAATAAGGTATTGGAAGGGCGCCCACATATCGTCGACATGATCAAAAACGGCGAAGCAAACCTGATCGTAAACACGACTGAGGGTCGTCGAGCCATTGCCGATTCAGCGCCCATTCGCGCCAGTGCCGAAGCACGTAGGGTGTTTTATACTACAACTTTGACAGCGGCAGAGGCCATTTGTATGTCCCTGAAGAGCGAAGGCGATAAAAAGGTTCGAAGATTACAGGACTTGCACAGGAGTATCGGATCATGAGCGGCGTACCAATGACCACCGCTGGAGAAGCGGCTCTTCGAGAAGAGCTTGAGAAACTCAAGAGGGTAGACAGGCCCCAGATTATCCAGGCCATTGCAGAAGCGCGAGAACACGGCGACCTGAAAGAGAACGCCGAGTATCACGCAGCTCGTGAGCAGCAGAGTTTTGCCGAGGGTCGGATTATTGAAATTGAGTCGAAACTGGCCGGGGCTCAGATCATTGATGTGACCACTATACCCAGAACGGGAAAAGTGATTTTTGGTACAACAGTTGATCTGGTCAACGTAGAAACTGACGAAACGGTAACGTACCGAATCGTAGGTCAGGATGAGGCCGATGTTAAGCAGAACCTAATTTCGATAGGTTCGCCCATTGCTCGAGCTATGATTGGCAAGCAGGAAGGCGACGTAGTGATAGTGCGGGCACCCGGTGGTGATATTGAGTATGAGATAGACCAGGTTCAGCATCTCTAAGCCGGTGTTCTCTGGCGGTGTTCTCTGGCGGTGTTAGTCGCCTTGTTCGTGCTGATATAAGCGCACCTCGGCTAATACCAGCTGGGCGACCAGCTTAACCATCATGGCATGATTTTCCTGCCGAATTCCCTCTAGGCCCGCATTGATCTGTCGATTCAAGTCCTCACGATCTTCCTCCGCCATGTGCGATGGTACCGTCAGCGAAAAAACATACTGTTCCGACTCGCTAAGCTGAGCATAAATTTTTGTGAGCTGCGTTGCTGCAAAGTCAATCAGCTGCTGATCGGCGCCTTTGCTTTCGAGAAGATTGCGAAGTTCTCTGTCGAGATATCCGAGACCTTGCGCTTGCTGTGATGGGAATTTATACACTTTGCCCATGCCGACTCCTTCGCGTTGCGGGTGTCGGCTCCTATCATAGCGAAAAATGTCCCTTTTGTGGAAGGGCTTGCTGCGGTGATGCCAGGGCGACTGGACGTTGTCGCTAAGCGGGACGAATCAGATTTGAAAGCTTCGGATCCGGCTTGGCTGAACGTCGCAGAACTAAAATAACATTGCCCACACTCTGCACCACTTCAGATTTTGTTTTTTCACACAATTCCTGTGCGACCGCCAACCGTTCCTCACGACCGCCGACTGCCAGCTTGATCTTGATAAACTCGTGATCGGTCAGTGCCCGGTCTATTTCTTTAACAACGTTTTCGTTCAGGCCTTTTCCCGCAATAGTCACTACCGGCTTTAGCTTGTGGCCGATTGCTCTTAATTGCTTGATGTCGTGATTCGCTTTCTTACTCATAGTGATTCCAAGGTATGATGGCGTGCATTCTACACAAGCCGGCCCCGGCACGATACTTAGCGCAGAGTTAGCAAATTTATGTCCAAGAAAAAATCCTCCAGCAAGGCGTGGATGCAGGAGCACCGGGATGATCCCTATGTCCAGCAGGCGCTTCGCGAGGGCTATCGATCAAGAGCCTGCTATAAATTGCTGGAGATACAGGAAAAAGACCAGTTAATTGGCCCGGGAACGACGGTGCTTGATCTGGGTAGTGCTCCAGGTGGCTGGTCACAGGTCGCAGTGGATTTAGTGGGGCACGACGGCTCGGTGGTCGCCTCAGATATACTGCACATGGATAGTTTGGCGGGTGTGGAGTTTATTGAGGGCGATTTTACTGATGACGATGTTTTTGAGCAGATTCTCGCTGCGCTAAATGGCCGGCTAGTCGATGTAGTGATCTCGGATATGGCGCCTAATCTCAGTGGGTTGAACGCAGTGGATCAACCGCGGTCTATGTATTTGGTAGAGTTGGCATTGGATATGGCCAGGCGGGTTTTGCGGATCGATGGGCAGTTTGTGACCAAGGTGTTTCAGGGCGAGGGCTTCGATTCATTTCTGCGCGATGCACAGAGCGATTTTGCCAAGGTTTTGACCCGTAAACCCAAGGCATCCAGGCCCCGTTCTAGAGAGGTATATGTGGTTGCCAAGGGTTTTCAAGGCGGGCTAGAGAGCCGAGATTAATCAGCGCTTACGGGGCCTTGAAACATGGGAAGATAGGCCCAATTGTAGTACATTAGAGCCGAGTTCTGGGTGTTTTATCCTGTCAAATGAACTGCGGGGCTATACGATGGCACCTGCCGCACTCCGTAGTGGGAGTACAAATTGTCTAAAGATGTAAGGAGTAAAGAGCTGTTACTGCGTGATTGTGAGTTGTTCGGGGAAGACAGAGGTACTGTCGTTCGCATGACAATTCGCCTGTGGGTGGGGATACAGCATTGAATGATATGGCAAAAAATCTACTGCTTTGGCTAGTTATAGCCGCCGTCCTGTTGTCGGTTTTCAACAATTTTAACGTTCAGGCACCCACTGAAGAGCTGGGTTATTCTGAATTTGTCGCTGAAGTTCAAAACGATCAGGTAAAGAGGGTTGTGGTCGATGGTCTGACCATTTCCGGTGAGCGCTACGATGGTAGTGAGTTTGACACGATTCGCCCCATGATCGAAGATCCTCGTCTGATGGACGATATGCTCAAGCATAAAGTAGTGGTCGTAGGCAGCAAGCCTGAACAGCAAAGTGTTTGGACGCAGTTATTGGTCGCCAGTTTCCCCATTTTGATCATCATCGCCGTATTTATGTTCTTCATGCGCCAGATGCAAGGCGGTGGTGGCGGTCGCGGTGGCCCGATGAGTTTCGGTAAGAGTAAAGCGCGCCTGCTCGGTGAAGACCAAATCACCACCACATTTGCGGATGTGGCGGGGGTTGATGAAGCGAAGGAGGATGTTAAGGAACTCGTAGATTTCTTGCGCGAGCCTGCGCGATTCCAGAAACTGGGAGGTCGTATACCTCGCGGAGTTCTAATGGTTGGCCAGCCGGGCACGGGTAAAACCCTACTGGCAAAGGCTATTGCCGGTGAAGCCAAAGTGCCGTTTTTCACCATTTCGGGTTCCGACTTTGTTGAGATGTTTGTCGGCGTAGGCGCCTCTCGCGTTCGCGACATGTTCGATCAGGCGAAGAAGCAGGCACCCTGCATTATCTTTATTGATGAGATTGACGCGGTCGGTCGCCATCGTGGCGCGGGCCTGGGCGGCGGGCACGACGAACGTGAGCAAACGCTCAACCAGTTGCTCGTTGAGATGGATGGTTTCGAGGTCAATGACGGGGTCATCGTAATTGCAGCGACCAACCGCCCCGATGTTCTCGATCCCGCTCTTTTGCGCCCCGGTCGATTTGACCGTCAGGTAGTGGTCGGTTTGCCCGATATTCGCGGTCGCGAGCAAATCCTTAAAGTACACATGCGTAAAGTCCCTTTGTCTGAAGATGTAGTCGCTTCTAAAATTGCGCGTGGTACTCCGGGCTTTTCGGGCGCAGATTTGGCCAACTTGGTCAACGAATCAGCACTTTTCGCCGCTAGGGCTGGCGTTCGAACGGTGGGAATGGCGCAGTTTGAATTGGCCAAAGATAAAATCATGATGGGTGCTGAGCGCAAATCAATGGTTATGTCCGAGGACGAAAAACGTAATACGGCTTACCACGAGGCGGGTCACGCTATCGTGGGCCGACTTGTTCCAGAGCATGATCCCGTTTATAAGGTCAGCATTATTCCCCGTGGTCGCGCACTGGGCGTTACCATGTTTTTGCCAGAAGAAGATCGTTATAGTCACAGTAGACGGCATATTATTAGCCAAATCTGCAGCCTTTTTGGTGGCAGGGTTGCTGAAGAGATGACGCTGGGCAAGGACGGTGTAACCACCGGCGCCTCGAACGATATTGAACGGGCGACAGACATTGCGCAGAAGATGGTTACTCGGTGGGGCTTGTCCGAGAAGATGGGGCCGTTAATGTACGACTCGGGAGACGAAGAGGTGTTTCTTGGGCGCTCAGCCAGCCAGTCGCAGAATCACATGTCTCCTCAAACTGCTCAGCAAATCCACGAGGAAGTTCGCAGTATTATCGATGAATGCTACGGTACGGCGGAAAAACTGCTCGAAGAAAATCTCGACAAACTGCACGCTATGGCCGATGCGTTGATGCAATTCGAAACCATTGATGCTGAGCAAATCGACGATATTATGCTGGGGAAACCTCCTCGCGAGCCTAAGGGCTGGAGCGGTACCGGTGATGATAATAGCAGCAGCGCTGGTGCGGATGAAGCCGCTGGAGAAGCCGATTCCACTGGACCTATCGGCGGCCCCGCCGGCGAGCACTAACGCCGGCTCCAAAATTGTTTTCCAGTTCTCTTCCTGAGCGGCCACCACTGAACTGTGGTGGTCGTTTTCTGGATCTTACCCATCCGGTTGTTATGGCCGTGGTAAACACAACCCCCGATTCTTTTTCTGACGGCGGCACCCTCTACACAAACAATGAGCTCGATCTGGATCTTGCGCTGAGGCGCGCAAGTGACATGGTTGTGGGCGGTGCGGCGATTGTTGACATTGGAGGGGAGTCTACTCGTCCAGGGGCGCAGCCTATCACCTTGCAGCAGGAACTCGATCGAGTACTTCCACTACTTGAGCGCATCGTTTCCGAACTAGATGTGATTGTATCGGTAGATACTAGTTCGGCCGATGTCATGGAGGCGGCAGCGCACGCTGGTGCTGGGCTGATTAACGACGTTCGATCTTTAACTCGCAAGGGCGCACTTGATGCAGCAGCCAGATCCGGTCTACCCGTTTGTCTGATGCACATGCAGGGAAATCCCGATACTATGCAGGCGGCCCCGCAATACGAAGATGTTGTGGGAGAGGTCGGCGCGTATCTGGATCAGCGCGTGCTGGCCTGCGAGCAGGTTGGTATTGGTGTTGACAGGATTTTGTTGGATCCCGGGTTCGGCTTCGGTAAAACCGTTAAGCATAACCTGCAGCTCCTGCAGGGGTTGCCCGAATTTGCGCAGCGAGGATATCCGATCGTGGTAGGGCTATCCAGGAAATCCATGATTGCACATATTATTGGGCGAGAAGTCGGCGATCGTCTGCCTGCCAGTTTGGCACTTGCGGTTTTGGCGGCGCAGCGCGGTGCAAATATAATTAGAACGCATGATATTGCCGAAACTGCCGACGCTTTGGCTATGCTGGCGGCACTCACTGCGGTAGAGGACTCAAGGGAAGAGAGCTAATGTCGAAGCGCTATTTTGGAACTGATGGAATTCGTGGCCTGGTCGGAGAGCACCCTATTACCCCCGATTTCATGCTCAAATTAGGTTGGGCTTGCGGGCGGGTGTTTGCCGCTGGCTCCGACGGAGAGGGTCGATGTACCGTAATTATTGGCAAGGACACGCGGGTTTCGGGCTATATGTTCGAGTCGGCTCTAGAGGCTGGCCTGGTGGCGGCCGGGGTTGATGTAAAGCTGCTCGGGCCAATGCCGACGCCGGCGGTAGCGTTGATGACACGAACTCACAATGCGATCGCGGGTATTGTGATAAGCGCATCCCATAACCCCTACTATGACAACGGTATAAAGTTCTTCTCTGCAAGTGGTTCGAAGCTTCCCGATGAGGTCGAGTACGCTATCGAGGCTCAGTTGGAGGAGGCGTTGATCACAGTTGAATCACGGGATATTGGTAAGGTACTGCGCGTGGTTGACGCCGCTGGCCGCTATATCGAGTTCTGTAAATCGACGGTACCCGAAAACTTCAGCTTGCGCGGTTTGCGCATTGCGGTGGATTGCGCTCATGGTGCTACTTATCATATTGCTCCTAGTGTGTTGGGCGAATTGGGTGCCGAAGTGATTTCCATTGGTGCCAATCCGGATGGGTTTAATATCAATAAGGAAGTGGGTTCAACCAGCCCTGCTCGGCTTTGTGAGATGGTGAAAGAGCATAAGGTTGATGTCGGGATTGCCTACGACGGCGATGGCGATCGAGTCATGTTTGTCGATCAGAATGGAGATGTCGTTGATGGCGATGAACTGGTGTATATCATTGCCATGTATCGCTTGGCGTCGGGCAAAAGTGATGCCGGTGTGGTGGGCACTTTAATGTCCAATCTTGGATTGGAGTTGGCGCTCAAAGAGCAGGGACTGCAGTTTAATCGTGCGCAAGTGGGCGATCGCTACGTCAAAGAGATGATGGAAGCGCAGGGTTGGTTTTTGGGCGGAGAGTCTTCAGGTCATATTATTTGTTCAGATATCACTACTACGGGCGATGGTATAGTCGCCTCGCTACAGGTGTTGCTGGCGCTGAAGACCGCCGGGACCGATATGGCAACTTTGAGATCGGGCATGAAGAAGTATCCGCAAACCATGATTAACGTCCGGATGAAAAGTAAGGTGGATTTGTCAGAATTTCCAGAGCTTTCGTCCGCCGTCGCTGAAGTAGAAGCGAAACTTGGCGAGCGGGGCAGAGTTTTACTGCGCCCTTCCGGGACTGAGCCACTGGTGAGAGTTATGATCGAAGGTGAGGACCTTTCCGAGGTCGAACTGCTCTGTAGCGGCTTAGCGTCTGAAGTAGAGCGGATACTGGGATGATCCGTACGCAGCTAAGCACCAGCCACCGAGCTTGTAACTCACACCTTTCTTGGTTAAGATTGCGGCCGTTTTTCGCCGGGAGCAGATGATGCGTAAATCACTTGTCGCTGGCAATTGGAAAATGCACGGTTCGACTGCCAGTATTGAAGAATTGCTGGCAGGTTTGACGCGGGATGTGTTGGCGCAAGGTAAGCAATCGCTTCCGGTGGATGTTGTAGTGTGTCCCACCTACGTGCACATTTCTCAAGTGTTGAGCCGGTGTGCAGGTTCAGCGATTGAGATTGGTAGTCAGGATTGCAGTCACGTTGCTTCTGGAGCGTTTACAGGTGAAGTGGCGGCGGCGATGTTGCAGGAGCTGGGGTGTCGTTGGGTGGTTATCGGGCATTCTGAGCGCCGTCAGTATCACGGAGAATCGGACGATCTTGTAGCGGCGAAACTGACAGCCGCAATCGAGTCAGGTTTAACGCCAATCGTTTGTGTTGGTGAAACTCGTGAGCAGCGAGAGAGCGGTGATGCAGAATCCGTGGTGGCGTCTCAGCTTATGGGTGCATTGCAAGGACAGGCCTGTCTCGAAGGTGTTGTCGTTGCCTACGAGCCAGTGTGGGCAATCGGAACCGGTTTGACAGCCACGCCCGAGGAGGCGCAAGACATGCATGCCTTCATACGGGGGCAGTTGTCCTCGGTGACTGGAATAAATGCAGATGCTACGCGGGTGGTATACGGTGGCAGCGTTAAAGGTAGCAATGCAGTGGAGCTTTTTGCTCAGCAGGATATAGATGGAGCTTTAGTAGGCGGCGCAGCGCTAGTCGCCAGCGAGTTTCTAGCAATTGTAAAGGCAGCAGCGGCTTAAGCTCGAAAATATGTCGCGGGCTGATTAATCAGAAAAGGATGCCCTGAGGGGCGCTAGTAATATGGAACAAATTATTTTAATTGGACACCTGCTGGTGGCTTTGGCCATTATTGCCCTTATTATGCTTCAGCAGGGTAAGGGTGCTGATGCCGGAGCTTCTTTTGGTGCGGGTGCTTCTCAGACTATATTCGGCAGCGACGGCAGCGGCAATATTCTCACCACAATGACCTCGTGGTTGGTTGTTGCGTTCTTTGCCACCAGCTTTGGCTTGGCGGTCATTGCCAGTCAAAAGTCGGGCCCGGTAGATGATTTGGGCTTAGGTTTGGATATGGCTGCCCCTTTTGAAACTGTGCAGCAGGAATTAGATTCTGATTTGCCTTCTGTAGAGGATGATTTTCCTGCAGCGGCGACTTCCCTCTCTGATGATGTTCCCAGCTTTGAAGACGAGTTTTCAAAATCTGGGCCTGCAGTTGATGTGACAGACGGAGATGTACCAGCGCAAGAGTAAAAATTAGCCGAAGTGGTGGAATTGGTAGACACGCCATCTTGAGGGGGTGGTGAGCTATGCTCGTGCGGGTTCAAGTCCCGCCTTCGGCACCATACAAGAACGAAACACCATCGCCAAGGCGATGGGCTCGTGCGGGCCTCGCCGGCCGCGCCCAAGTCCCGCCTTCGGCACCCCATTAAGATAAAATCCCTCATTAC
>JBLGAR010000085.1:0-19122 GCA_047612385.1 Cryomorphaceae bacterium
CTACGCCTTTGGTGGCTGTGTCGTGGAGCTCAGTGAGCTTGAACGAAAAACCATGTGGAGCAACGGCTTGCAAGTCATGGCCAGAATCCACCAGATCGATTTGGATAAACACGATTTTCCACTGATGCCATCCTCTGATCCCGCCCAAGCTCCTATACAGCATGAGCTCGAAAAGTTAGAAGTGCTTATGACGCCGGATGTGCGGGCAAATCTGCATGAAGTTGTTAAAGACGCAGTACTTTTTCTAAACAAGAATGCGCCTATGGATGGGTCCCGACGATTGTGTTGGGGAGATTCTCGCCCCGGTAACGTCATTTGGAAAAACCTTGAGCCCAATGCCGTCATCGATTGGGAAATGGCCTGCCTTGGAGATCCGATGCAGGATGTGAGTTGGTGGTATTGGGTTGATTACATCAATAGCGTGGGGCTGGGCGTGACAAGGCTTGGCGGGCTGCCAAGCTTGGAAGAGATATACAACAAGTGGCACGAACTTACCGGCTTGCCGATTGCTCACGCCTACTACTACAATCTGTTTTCAGTCGTTCGGTACGCGATTATCCTGCAGAAAAAATTCTCCTCCATGGAAAAGGCGGGTATGGGACGTATAGACAACTTTGTTGTGCCGTTCGTAGAGCAGCAACTGGAAATCTTTAGGACGCACGCTTAGCGCTTTCCCTTCACGCACGTGAGTTAGAAACGCAATAGATGCGGCTATTGTGCTCCACTCCTGTGTGCCAATACTAATCTGATGGCAAGTCACTGAAATAGTGAGTAAAGTCGTGCGTTGAAATTATGGACGCAACACTAATACGAGGATAGGCATGCCCGCATTTCACAAAGAGTGGTTCTATAGGGCCAAATTGTCCCTGATGGGTAAGATGATAACCAAGCCACAGCCCAAGCCCCTGCTTTTCCTTGGGGCGGATTCGAGCAAGCAGCTTTGCAAGACGATTTCCCAATTTGGTGCTAAGAACATACTGATAGTGACCGACCGCCCCCTGGTAGAGCTGGGCGTGCTTGCGGGAACGCTGGCTGCGCTGGCTGAAAACGGCGTGCAAACACAGGTTTATGATGGTGTTCTACCAGATCCGACGCGCACGGTGGTTAACGGTGGAATTGAGATGTTGCGAGCCCACAATTGCGATAGTGTATTGGCCTTTGGTGGCGGCTCTTCCATTGATGCTGCAAAAGTCATCGCCCTGGCAGGTGCGAACAATTGCCTGGCTAAAGATTGTGAGGGGGTGGGCAAGTGTAAGCTTCCTGCGCTGCCATTTTTCGCTATTCCCACCACTGCAGGCACGGGCTCCGAGGCGACGTTTATTGCCATAATTTCCGACGATGAAACCCACCGCAAAGGCGCCGTTATAGACCCCAATATTATTCCCAAGGCCGCGGCCTTGGACCCACTAATCATGCAGGGTCTTCCGGCTCATATAACCGCAGCCACCGGAATGGATGCCCTTACTCATGCTATCGAATCCTACATCGGCACCTGGGAGACGGATGAAACTAACTACTACGGTCTAGCCTCGTCAAAGCTGGTATTTGATAATTTGGCTACTGCATGCAGCGACGGCGACAATCTTGCCGCTCGAGAGGGTATGGCAATGGCTTCGTTTTATGGTGGCATGGCCATAACCAATGCCCTGGTTGGTTACGTGCACGCCATATCCCACAACCTGGGAGCGCTATATTCTGTTCCCCACGGCCTGGCGAATGCGATGGTGCTGCCACATGTATTAGAAAAGTTGAAAGACGTGTCAGCAAAGAAGCTGGGTGAGATTGCGGTGAATGCAGGTCTGGGTGGCAAGGACGAATCTGATTCGGCGCTGGCCCAGAAGGTGATAGATAAGGTGTGGGCCCTCAATGCCGAAATAGGAATTCCCAAAACAACTGACGTGATTAAGGAAAGTGACATAGAGGGCCTGGTTGATGCGGCCTTGGCGGAGGGTAGTTCTTATCCCACGCCACGCTTTTTTGAGCGCGAAGAATGCAGGGAAATTTTACACAGTATACGAACGCCCGCTTAGCGCATAGAACCAATGTAGGATTCTGTGCAACCCATTAACGATGAGACTGACCAATGCCCTCTAATTTAGATCTACTTGATGCCGCCGTTATGGGCGATGAAACAACAATGCACGCACTTTTTCGCGATCTGAGAGACAACGATCCCGTTAGTTGGGTTGAGCATCCGAACTTCGAGCCGTTCTGGGCTTTCACCAAACACGAAGACATCAAATACATCAGTCAGAATAACGCCTCATTTCTCAACAACCCTAGAACAGTGTTGGTGCAAAAAGAATTTGAACAGGCGCTGCTTAAACAGTTCGGTACGCGCAACGGGCTTGAAACACTGATCCATATGGACAGCCCGAAGCACAAAAAACTTCGAAACGTGACACGCGACTGGTTTAAGCCTGGGCCTGTTTCCAAACTCACGCCTCAAGTTCAGTCGATCGCCAAGAGCTACGTCGATTCAATGGAGTCTATGGGAGGGCAATGCGATTTTGTCAAAGACATTGCCTTGCTCTATCCCCTGCGAGTCATTATGTCGATTATCGGCGTGGCCCCGGAAGAAGAAGGCATGATGCTAAAATTGACCCAGGAACTTTTCGGAGGGCAGGACCCTAATCAATCCAGAGGCGACAGTGTGGATGACGGCCTCTCGGTGTTGATGGACTTTTTTACCTACTTCACTGCGCTGGTTGAGGATCGCAAGAAAAACCCCACCGACGATCTTGCTTCTTTGCTCGCCAATGCGCTGGTCGACGGCGAACCCATGGAGGCGATGGACCAAATCAGTTATTTCATTATCACGGCCACAGCGGGACACGACACCACCTCCGCGACTATCAGCGGCGGTATGAAAGCGTTACTGGAACACCCCGACCAATTGGAGAAATTGCGCGACAACCCCGAGTTGGGTCAGCAAGCAGCCAGAGAAATGATTCGCTGGGTGTCTCCTGTCCGCCATATGATGAGAACCACGACTGAAGACGTAGAATTTCGAGGCAAGACCCTAAAAGCAGGGGAGAACCTTTGCCTGTGGTACCCCTCGGCCAACCGCGATTCCGATGCAATAGAGGATCCTGATACCTTCAATATCGAGCGTGACAATCGGAATCAACTGGCGTTTGGTTACGGTGGACATATGTGTCTGGGTCAACATTTGGCCCTACTGGAAGTTGAAATGTTTTTTCGAGAATTGTTGCCCAGGCTGGGTAGCATCGAAATGCTGTCCGAACCAGAGTGGGTTCAGGCGGTTTTTGTCGGCGGGCTAAAGTCTATGCCAGTAAAGTATTCTTTTATTTAGGAGAATGTCGTGAAAGCCAAGCAAATGTCCATTATCGGAATTTTGGTATCCGTCGCCCTGGCATCTGCTGTCGGAGTTGCAGGCGGGGCGGGTAGCGTGACGGTCGGAGGCGTACCGGTATTTTTTCTGTGCGGCATCATCGCATTTGCCATTCAATGGCTGATGTTTATCCCGGCGTATCTGTACCAAACTGAAAAATACTACGATCTTACCGGGAGCTTGACCTATATATCGCTGACTCTCTTAAGCCTGGATTTTGCGAGGACACTCGATGGGGGGAGATTAATGATTGCGGCAATGGTTATGATTTGGGCCGTTCGGCTCGGCGCTTTTTTGTTCGCCCGAATCAGAGCGGATGGTCACGACGTCAGGTTCGATAAGATCAAACCGAACTTCCTGCGATTTTTAATGACCTGGACCCTTCAGGGTCTTTGGGTTTTTCTAACTTTCTCTGCGGGGTTGGCCGCGATCACATCTACTGAGCCTCATCCTATTGGCCTGCTGGTTATTGTGGGAGGCTTAATCTGGGTGACCGGTTTTGCGATTGAGGTCATTGCAGACAATCAAAAGGGACGTTTCCGGAGCGTGGCCGCCAATAGAGACACCTTCATCAATCATGGCCTGTGGAAGTATTCTCGTCACCCCAATTATTTTGGTGAAATTCTGCTTTGGCTGGGTATTGCAGTCGCCGCTTTTCCGGTTTTATCGGGATGGCAGTACGTCACTTTAGTTTCACCTGTTTTTGTTTACCTACTGCTGACTCAAGTGAGTGGGGTAAAAATGTTAGAGGCCAGAGCCCTGCGCCGATGGGGTGATAATGAGGCTTACCAGGCCTATCTTAAACGCACGCCTGCACTTGTGTTGAATCCCTGGGCTGGGTCCTGAATGTCTGGATGGACCCAGGGCGTTAATTAGAACGTCTGCTCAGTCGGAAATTCTTCATTTCCAAGGTAAATCTTCCAATTATCGCTGGCTAATCGCAGCGAAATTCTTAACGGTGCCTGGATGAAAATACTGCCGCAAAATGTTCTATTAGATTGCTTTCGCTAGCTTTTATTGACTGTGCAAACATTTGGGTATTGGATGCTTTCGGACAAGATTAACAAATTGGTTTTGTTGCTAGCGTTATTGGCAAGCATCTAACGGTCGGCGTGCATCAATCCGCGAAATGAGCGCGGCCCGAGAAAAAGTTGCCGAAACCGCTGTCGCCCTGGTTCGAAGCCAGCCACTCTGCCTATTCTAATCGACCAACGAGATGATCGACGGTTGCGTGCGCATCTAGCGGAGTATCCTTCCGCTCCGTCAGTCCGTTATGCCGCGTTGTAAGATCCGTCCGGAAAGTTGCTTGCGCGTCAGGACGAAAGTACTCCGGGCTATCCATTGGCCTGCTTTTTGTATCTCCTAATTTGCCTACTTGTCGCCTCAATATATGGCAGGCGCATCCCGGGTCCGCTGGCTCAACAGGGTGAAATGGTTGAGGAAGTCGCCGGGGGTACTCTCGATACCGGTGGCCCACGCGATGGCAGTGAAGTTGAGGAATTGTTAAAGGCGGCCGACACTGCTATGTATAACGCCAAATCGCAAGGTAAGAACAATTATCTGTTTTACACTGAGGATATGAGCAGTTCTCATGTTGATCGTTTAGAACTGGAGACAGAGTTGCCTCGCGCGATCGAAAAAGCAGAGTTGATATTGCACTATCAACCTCAGGTGGATATCGCAACTGGCTCTGTGACCGGTGTAGAGGCGCTAATCCGGTGGCAACACCCCGAGTTGGGCCTAGTTTCACCCTCGCGCTTCATTCCTTTGGCGGAGGAGATGGGTCTCATTGTAAGTGTGAGTGAGTGGGCCCTCGAGGAAGCGTGCCGCTGTGCGAAACAGATTAGCCTGATCGGTGGCAGAATGCGCTGAATGCATCAGGCCTTTCACCCGAGTACTTGGAGCTTGAACTCACTGAAGGCGTGATGATGGATAGTGGATCGGCTTTACTAGCGTCCCTGGGAAAGATGAAACAGCTCGGGGTGGCGCTATCTATAGACGATTTTGGTACCGGTTATTCTTCGCTTAGCTACCTCAGGCACTTCCCACTTGATACTCTAAAAATTGATCGAAGTTTTGTTAACGATTTTAACAAAAGCGAAAACAATGCCAGCCTGGTGGTGGCCATCATCGCCATGGCAAAAAATTTGAATCTGCGTATTGTCGCCGAAGGGGTAGAGACCGCCGAGCAATTACATTTCTTGCGCAGTAATGGTGTGAGTATTATTCAGGGTTTTTATTCAGCCAAGCCGTGCCATCGCGTGAATTGACAAGGATGCTAGAACCGAATTATTTTCTGCCGTGGATAAAAGGCGTTTCAAAAAACGTCGAGGAACTGGCTAAACTCAGTAGTACCGTCCAGTAACCCGACGAGCTACAGCCTTCAGGCTGCAGCTTCTGAGCCTTTCTGCTCGGGATCGAAGGTGATAGGCATCCGTTTGATTCCGTTTACTAAACTAGAACGCGTATAGGCCACTTCGCCAGCCAGTTTGGGATTGCGCAGCCGCGGAATAATTTCCTCGAACATGACATGCATTTCCAATCGCGCCAAGTGGGTGCCCAGGCAAAAGTGTTGGCCTATCCCAAACGCACGGTGCTCTTTATGAAGTTCCGGCATGCGTTCTGCACGTCTCACATCGAATGACATTGAATCTTCTCCAAAAACCGTCTCGTCATGATTGACCGTGTGGTAATGAAGAATGATCTTGTCGCCTTTACTCATTTTTTTTCCCGCGACTTCGACATCTTCCATGACGGTCCTGCGCATAAGAATAAATGCGGTGTTATAGCGCAGCATTTCTTCACAGGCATTGGGGATCATCTCGGGATGGTCCACCAAATATTGTAATTGATCGGGGTTTTCCATTAACAGTCTCATACCATGGCTGGTGATCGTGCGAGTAGACTCGTTGCCCGCCGCGATAAGCATTAGAAAGAACCAGACAAATTCATCCTCTGTGAGGCCCTCGTCGGTGTCACTGCCGGTCAGCAGTGCTCCAATAATGTCATCCTTCGGGTTGGTTTTGTGCTTCTCAGCGAGACTCATGGCGTACATGATGATGTTCATTGAAGCGGCTTCGGACTCTTCCTTGCCTGACGAAAGCTCTGGGTCCTGGTTGAACATCATCGCGTTAGTCCACGCGAAGAAGTCTTTACGGTCTTCTGGAGGGATCCCACATAGCTCCAGAATAGCCAGCAACGGCAATTCCGCCGCAACTTCCTCCACAAACTCGCACTCTCCGCGGCTCGCTACGGCGTCAATAATGTTGCGAGCGTGATTTCGAAAACTGTCTTCATAGGCACCGACGGCCTTGGGCGTAAAGCTGGAGCGCACTATTCGGCGGTTTTGCATATGGCGGGGCGGGTCCATATTGATGGTCATATGCTTGTGGATGTTCTCGACTTCGTCATCGGTCCACTCATCGGCTAGAGCCGTTCGCGCTTCGCTGGAAAATATCGCAGGGTTCTTGGAGACATAGTCGATCTCGTTGCGCCCGGTGACCAGCCAATAGGGGACACCCATAGTAGGGTCTTCCATGTAATGCACTGGGCCGGACTGGCGAATACGCGCAAGCTCGTCATAGGGCATGCCCTGAGCGTAGGTTTCGGGGTCGATCAAATTCGAAAAATTAGCAAATGGACATTGACTCATTGCAGGAATCTCCAGTGTAGTAATAGGCAAAAACTATAAACTACTAGTTATTAGGCAGCAAGTAAATACTACGCCGTTTAACGCTCTGAACCACTAAAATTGCTAAGGCTCGCTCAATGGTCCAGGGTGAGCGCAGATCAGTGGCGAAATGTAATTGGCTGCTACACCTGCGCAGGGGAAGATAAGTGAGAATACCCAATAGTTTGTCCGATATTGATGAGGTTTGGTTGAGTGATGTACTGCAGGCGCAGGTGACGAGCGTTGAGGTAGTCGACGAGCATTCGGGCACGACAGGTCGCGGGGTTCTCCGGTTAAGTTACGCGCAGCAAAGCAATTTACCGGCGCGGCTATTTGTAAAATTACCTCCTGTAGACGAGCTGCAAAAGGCCTTCGTTATCTCCAGTGGAATGGGGCGGCGCGAAGTGCTTTTTTACCAGCATCTGGGTGGGGACGTGCCGATACGCACCCCCCGTTGCTATTACTGCGCCGCCAGCGAATCGGGCGATCAATACATTATGCTACTGGAGCATCTTGAAGACACGGATTGCACCTTTCGAAATTCATCCACACTGTATTCTCTCGATTTTATCCGCTCTGTTTTGGATTCCTTCGCCGCTCTGCACGCTCACTATTGGCAAAGCCCGCGGCTTGAAACCGATCTTGCCTGGCTTCAACCCCCGGTCCAGCATGCTATTGGTGTCGACCTGGTCGCTAGTGCTCTTGAGCAGTTTGGGAGTGAAATGCCGGGCGTATTTACGTCGATGGCAGAATTGTATTTGGCCAATACAGACGCCATTCATCGCCTTTGGAACGACGGGGATTGCACTTTAGTCCACGGAGATGTGCACGACGGAAATCTGTTTTTCGATGACGCTCAGCCGGGCTTTTTGGATTGGGCCTTGACTGCCCGTGCTCCTGGAATGCGCGATGTGGGGTATTTTATCGCCGGAGCTATGAAACCTGAAGATCGAGGCGCGCACCAGCGAGCGATGTTGCAATACTATCGGGCGCGACTGATTCAGTACGGGGCTCCCGCACCTTCCGAGGCGCAGCTGTGGGAACAGTATCAATGGCACGCCGCGTATGTGTGGATCGGAGCAGTAACGACTTTGGCCATGGGTGATGCATGGCAGCCCATCCGTTACTCGCGCAAATCTCTAGATCGAATCAATGCCACATTGGATGACCTTAATTCTGTCCAGGGGATACGCGCCAATCTCGCTCGAGTATAGGTAGCTTACTTAGCGGGATAAACCTGCACAGGAACACCATTGACCACGCAGGTGCTGGAGGCGATATCCAATGATTCGTCGATTAGATCGTTGCAGCTAATTCCGGGTAATATTGCCTCCGCGTTGCTTTGCCTGGAGTCTTCGTAGACGTGGCCAAAGCCGTGGGGAATGCTGATTACGCCATCCATCATTTCATCGGTAATTTCTATGAGAATTAGCGCTTCGCCTACCTTGGAAACTACCTTGGCTTGAGAGCTTTCGGTCAAACCTATGCGTTTCGCATCATTTGAATTGATCTTCATGGTGCACCGGTTCTTGCCCCGAACATAGGGTTTTAAGTTATGCAGCCAAGAATTCATATCACGGATGTGGCGGCGACCAATCATTAACATAGCGTTATTATTGCGTCCATTTTCAGATTCTGCTTTCCGTTCCTGGAAACGCTCTTGCAGGCGTGGAAGATCATTTTCAAACAGCTCATGCATAAGATTAATGCGTTTATTTGGCGTGCGAAGAATGTCATCAATACGCGGTTGTAGTGCGCCAAGATCCATGGACGCCTGTGGGTGATTCTTTACCACCTCAAGAGATATCCCATCGGGGTTGTGACCAAACTGATCTCCATAAGGGCCGGTTCGCAACATGATGTCAATAAACCGCTCTGGCGTTGTTGCACCCGTGATGTTTGCGCTGATCGTTTCTGCGGTCAACTCATAGCCATCGTCCCCGGCCCTCTGTAATGCCATATCGATCATGCCCTGATAGACAAAGCCCTCCATCTCATCGCGGCTTAAACCAGACATTCGAGCGGAAATTTCAAGAATAATTTCCCCCAAGTCTTTTAGTCCCGCCTCTGGCTCAAATGTTTGTGGAGAAAAGGACACGTAATTGCGGGTGGTGAAATTTTGGAAAGTTACATCGATGTTGCTGTGCTCCGGATGGACAGTGCTGGGTAAAATTATGTCTGCTTGACTGGTCGTTTCGTTGACGTAAATATCCAGGCTCACCATAAAATCTAGGGTTTCGAGCGCGTTACGAATCTTATCGCCTCTTGGAACCGACAATACGGGGTTACCGCAAATCGTCAGTAAGCCGTGTACTTCTTCCCCGGGAGCCGTGATCTCTTCAGCCATCAAAGACGCGGGCAGTTCCCCGCAAGTTTCCGGTACACCGCGCACTCTTGAATGCCACCGTCCGTAGGGCTTTGTGTCGCCGGTTGAGCCCGGCCCCGAACCGCCAACAGGGGCTGCTGCAAACATCATACCCCCGGGCCTATCAAGATTGCCGCTGAGTATGCTGATACACATTAGCATCCAATGGGCCGCGAGACCGAATTCTTGCGTACACAGGCCAATACGCCCGTACAGTGCAGCTTTGTCCGCAGCACAGTAATCCTCCACCAATTGGTAAAGTATTGGAGCGGGCACGCCGGTCAGCGCAGCAGTGTTTTCCGGTGAATAGACGTCAACGGTGTTACGCAGGAACTCCAAACCATCGACATATTGGGCCAGATGAGCCAGATTCACCTTGTTTCTTTTGAACATAACATTGGCAAAGGCCATCAAGAACCAGGCATCGGTTCCCGGTTTGATAAAGATATGTTGATCCGCGACACTGGCAGTTTCGGTTTGGCGTGGATCGATGACGATACATTTACCACCGCGGGATTGAATATCCTCCATAGCAGATTTGACGTCTGGCTTGCCCAGGATACTGCCCTGAGAGACAACCGGGTTTGCGCCCATGCATATAAAAAAGTCAGTGCGATCCAAATCGGGGACAGGGAATAACCACTCGTGGCCAACTAGCCCCCAGCACACTAATTGCTGTGGGTGTTGATCAACGGTGCCAGCTGAGAAAAAACGCTCGGTGCCGCCCACAGCCATCAATGATTGTAGGTAAACTCCCGCGGCAAAGTCATGCCCCAGTGGATTGCCTACGTAGAACGCTATCGCGTCTTTTCCAAACTCTTCTCGTATCGCCGAAAATTTCTCAGCAATGGTATCGAACGCATACTCCCAGGAGATTTCCTCCCAACCATGGTCGGTTTTCTTAACAGGGTGGCGCAGGCGCTCGGGGTCCTCATAGATATAGTTAAAGGCCTGGGATTTGGCGCAGACATAGCCTTTAGATCGATGATCATCGGGGTCGCCATGAATCGAAATAATTTTGTGCTTATCTCGGTCAACCTGCATCACCAGGCCACAGCATGCTTCGCATGTTGGACAAATACGGCGCAGGGTTTCTATATTCTCACTCATTGATTGGTCCTCATATCTCCGAGTCAAAAATACCCGCAGCTCATCCCACTATCTATCCCCAGGGGGTAAATTTCAGGAATTTGATGACGATAGATAGATGATAATTGCTGCCGGTATTGTGGTTTGAACTAATTGTATTTGTAGATCCGCAAGCGCCTGAAGATACTAGTAGGCAGCGCTTTGCCTGTATTTTTGAATTGCCCGACCATGGCTTTATAGTCCGTGATAATCGGGCTGATGCTGCACCTATCGAAATGATGGATTTGATGCTATGACAGACACTCGATTAACCTTTTGCTCCCTGTGCGAATCTTTTTGTGGGCTTGAAGTCGATGTCCAAGACAATAAGATAACGGCTATAAGGCCTGACAAAAATCATGTTGTTACTCAGGGCTATGCCTGTGTAAAAGGCACTCATTTTGATTCGGTGCAGCACAGTCCAGATCGCATTACGCAGCCGCAAAAACGGGTGGGCGATACTTGGCATACCATTGGCTGGGAACAAGCGCTGAGCGAAATCGCGGACAAAATAAAACAGATCAAACACGCCCATGGCGCCCAGTCCATTAGTCATTTTGTGGGTGCTCCTGGGGGGGCGAATCTTCTCGCACCCATATTTCGCGGAGCGCTTTTTAAGGGGCTGGGGTCAAACCGCATGTATGGCACCGGTACCTGTGACACCATGAACAAATTTCGTGTTAACGGTGATATGTATGGATCGCCCATGCGCCTAGCGTACCCCGATGTGGATCACACGGAATTTATGCTGGTATTGGGTGCCAATCCTAATGTCTCTGGCAACACGCTATACCACCTGCCGCGCTCAAGAGAGCGATTCGGTGATGTGATCAAACGCGGTGGCAGGGTGGTGTTCATCAATCCGAGGCGGGTTGAAAGCGCTAGCAATGCTGAGCACGTGTTTATTCGCCCCGATACGGACGTCTACTTTCTGGCAGCATTTTGCAACGAAGTCATTCGGCGCAATGCTGTCGATGAAGCCCGTATAAGTACAACGATGAAAAATTTTGAGTCCTTGAAAGAGACCGTCGCCGGTTGGAGCCCCGAGCGCCAGGGGGCGGTGACGGGAATTTCTGTGGAGGTATTCAATGACCTTGTGGATCACTACATCAGTGCCAATGCAGCTGCGCTGAATATGGCCACCGGTGTCAACCAGGGCCGCAGTGGTACCTTGTGCTATTGGCTGCTGGAGTCTATCAGCGCTATCTCCGGTAACTTTGACCGCAAAGGCGGCAACCTAATGGGTGAGGGTTTGATTGATTTTGCCACCGAGGCCAAGGAGGATCCTCAGCTGAATCTCGGGTTTCATCGAGAGGATGATCTACCCACTGTGAGCGGCCAGCAGCCGGCGGGCATGGTTGCCGATGATATTAGTAGTGGTCGGGTCCGTGCGATGATTGTAGAGGCATCAAACCCCTTGTTAGCCTGCGGCAATCCCGACGGCCGGCTCGAACACACGATGGCGGGTTTAGAACTATTGGTTAGTGTGGATCTGTTTCGCAATGAAACCGGCAACTTGGCCCACTATATATTGCCCGCCACAACCTGGATGGAGAGAACAGGTATGCCTTATGCGTTGCAGACTTTTGTCGGATGCAATGCCACTCCATACCTTTATGCTTCTGGTGCAGTGCTGGAGCCACCGCCGGGTGTCCGCGGTGAATGGTGGATTTACGTTCGTCTTGCGGACAAATTGGGTATTACTCTGATGAACAATAAGCTTATAAGTGGAGTTCTGAAGATGGCCGCGCGTCTTGCGCAGACCCCGTTTGGTTTCCTCAAAGTGCCTGATCTGTTGATCAACGGCATGCTAAAGAAAGCCGGTCAGCCTGCACTGAAAACGATGCTAAAAGACCACCCACACGGCATTCGACTGCCCGACAACCCTGGCAATAACTTCTTAGGCACAAAAAAAGTACTGACACCGGACGGCCTTGTCGATCTCGCACCGCCACCCTATGTCGAACGTTTCAATGAATCCATAGAAGACCTTTACCAAGAAGAGCTGAATAATCTCGGTCGAATAAAATTGATTGGCAAGCGTGAAGTGAGACGAATGAACAGCTCTTCAGCAAACTCCGAGCGCTTGGTGAAAGAAGTTACCAACTACGCCTACATGAGTGTGCAAGACGCCGCTCGCCTGGGTATAGAGGAATTGGAGTATGTGGATGTCACTTCAGAACACGGCAGCATCACGCTGCCGGCAAAGGTGACGGATGAAATGATGCTCGGAACAGTCGCGATTCCGCAGTGCTGGGGCCACAAAAATGCAGATGGTCTGCGACATGCGCAGAAACATCCCGGGGTTAATTCCAACCACCTGGCAGGTGATGGGCGGGACAATATCGAAAAGCTCTCTGGAATGTCACATCTGTCGGGCATACTCGTCGATATCAAAAAGTCTGCGCGTATCGCCGCCAGTCAATAATTTAGTCTCCTCCGGGGAAGCTGTATTCATGGCCCCATAAATCGCCTTCAACGCTCACGGTAGGGGTGTAGTTCTCCCAATCAACCAGCAGACCGTCGTAGCCGAACTCCACCGCAATACCCCCCGGGGCCAGTACGTAGAAGGAACACATATTGTCATTGACATGACGTCCGAGACTGGCCAATACGGGACTGCCCGCTGCTTTTGCGCGGTCTAGTGCTCTACCGACTTCGTCGAGTGTTTCTACTTCCACCATTAGATGAACACAGCCAACCGGATGAGGTTGGTTATACAGAGCTAGAGAGTGCTGACGGGGGTTGTCCGCGTGCATAAATATGATGCGGGCTTCAGGCGCGCCTTCCGGCATTGGCGGATAGAGGTCATCGCTGTTGCCCAGGCCGATCAAATCAATGTAGTAGGCGTGGGTCGCTTCAGTTTCGGGTGCGGGAAGTACGGCGTGTCCAAATCCCATATCACCGGTGTATTCATCGCCGGTAACAAACTTGCTAATGCCCACGGGAGAGTTCAGCGGCACGTAGTCAAGCTTGCGACCGTAGTAAAGTTCCAGCACATTGCCCGATGGATCACGGGTGGTGGCGAAATCGCTCACGCAGCGTCGATTGGCTTCGAGCTGAGATCCTGCTTCAACGGCATGGCCGGCCGCGCTCAAACGGTCACAGCAGGCTTGCCAATCGGCCCGGGTGCGAAACTCCAGGCCGCTGGCGGCAAGGCGGTCCTGGGTTCCCGCTTCGATCATGAAGCGAAACGGGTGGGCATCCATGCGCAAAAAACGCGCGTTTTGTGGATCTTCCCGAGGCGCTTCCATAAGCCCCAATATGCCCGAACCGAAGGACATCCAGGCTTCTGGGTCCAGACTTTCAATTCTCACGTACCCAATACTGGCAACTGACATTTGTAACTCCTAATCTGTGTTTGTATGGCACAACCCTTGAGATGGCTGCACCGTGTTCGTCGTTGTAAAGTCGTTATTATTGACCATTTCGCCAGCGGCTACAGCCGTCGCTGAATTACATCTGGCGGTGGTATAGAAAATGATACGCATCTGTATCCACGAGTCACTTTCTCGGCAGCTATTGTGGCGGTATCACTAGCGAGATCCCCCGACCTCGAGAGTCGCTGGCAGCGGATACACGATTGTCTTGCACCGCAATCGCAGCGATGTCTCCCAGGTCGCCCCAGCTGTTGGGTTCAACGGTATAGCCCATTTTTTCAAGCTCTCGGGTGGTTTGTTCCGCAACGGGGCGTTGATCATGACGCAGAACAAAAGCATCGGGAAGTTGGTGGTGAAAGCGAGTGGCATCTACCGCATCCTGCAGCGGCATCTCATAGTCGTAGAGATTTAAAATAACCTGGAACACGGATGTGAATATGGTGCTGCCTCCGGGTGTACCAATGATCAGCGCAGGCTTGTTTTCCTTGAGAAGAATAGTAGGCGTCATAGATGACAGCATACGTTTGCCTGGAGCGATGGCATTGCGCATGTTGCCGACAACACCAAACTTGTTTTTGATGCCGGGTTTGGCGCTAAAATCATCCATTTGGTTGTTGAGAATAAACCCGGCACCTTCTACGACAACCCCAGAGCCGAACTCCCAGTTAAGCGTGTAGGTCAGTGAGACTGCATTACCCTGATGATCCAGAATGGAAAAATGCGTCGTGTCGGTGGATTCCAGCCCTGCTGGAACTTTCGCAACAGGAGAAATTGCAGTGGGGTTTATTGCGGCGGCGCGTTTTGCAAGATACTCCGGAGCGAGCAGCTGCTGCATCGGTATGTCGACAAAATCTGGATCGCCCAGGTAGACTGCTCGGTCGGCGAACACTCTTTTTTCGATCTCCGCCAACAAATGAACGTAGCGTGGCGCGTTGTGCGCTATATCTTGAAAGTGCGCTTTGGCGTAATCGCGCATAGCCAGTAGTTGTATCAGCGCGAAGCCGCCAGAACTTGGAGGTGGCGCCGTCAGTACGGAATATCCTCTCCATTGAGACTGCAGTGGCGTTCGCCATATAGCCTTGTAATCAGCCAGATCTTGCCGGGTGATGAGACCACCGATTTTCTGCATCTGAGACGCAATTTGAGTGGCGACTAACCCGGTATAAAATGTGTCTGGATCTTGCGCGATTAATTCAAGCGTTGCGGCCAGTTCCGGTTGTGTAAATAATTTCCCGGCGCGCATATGCCCGAAGTATTTTTTGAAGTTGTAGGGCTCGGGTACTTCCTTAATTTTGCTCTGTGCGTACTCGGCTAGTATTGCCGGCACTGTAAAACCGTGTTTTGCCAGCCCAATCGCTGGTTGAAGTAGCTTTTCCCACGGGACAGTACCGTAGCGTTTGTGTGCTTCGAGCATCCCTTTGACAGTGCCCGGAACGCCGGAGGCCTGCCCGCCCAGTAGCGAAGCATTGGGTATGACATTCCCGTTTTCATTAAGATACATATCGCGGTGTGCCGCGCTCGGGGCACGTTCCCGAAAATCCAGAAAGGCAGCTTCGTTGTTCATATAACTGAGCATGAAACCACCGCCACCAATGTTGCCCGCTTCCGGGTAGGTGACCGCGAGGACAAATGCGCTGGCTATCGCCGCGTCGATTGCATTTCCGCCGTCCATCAGAACATTCTTTGCCACAGCGGCGGCTTGAGGTTCCGACATAGAAACGGCTGCCGTGCTGGACAAGGTGTTTTGGGACAACAGCGTTACGAAGAGGGCGAAAGTTGCTTGACTGAGGAGCTTGCTCATAGTTTTTAGGGCTCGGAGAAAACGCCTCCCAAGGAGGCGCTGTGGGGTTTGCCTGGACGGCTTATGAAAATCCTTTTTCCTGCTCGGCCAGGTTGCTAAGCAGTTTTGAAGGTGCCCAAGTAGCATTGCCGGTTTTTTTCTCATACTCACGCATTTTACTCGCGATAGTGTCCAGGCCGACGCTGTTCGCGTAGTGCATGGGGCCGCCGCGATAAACAGGCCAGCCATATCCGTACACCCAGGTTACATCGATATCGCTGGCGCGGATGGCAATGCCTTCTTCGAGGATTTTTGCACCCTCATTGATCATTGGATACAGGCAGCGCTCGAGAATCTCCTCGTCGGAGATATCGCGTTGTTCCTTCCCGGCTTTGGCGACAAACTCCTGAATAATATCTTCAACAAAAGGAGAGGGCGTCGGTTGACGATTCTCATCGTAGTCGTAATATCCGGCACCGGTTTTTTGTCCGCGACGATCTGCTTCGCACAATCGTTCCGCGATCGTTGACCCGGTAGAAGTTTCTTTGCTCCAACCCAGATCCAGCCCTGCGAGGTCGCTCATTTGGAAGGGGCCCATGGGCAGGCCAAACTCCACCAACACTTTGTCGATTTGCTGGGGCAGAGCGCCTTCAAGAATTAACTGCTGAGCTTGTTCCTGTCGTTGGAAGAGAATACGGTTACCTACAAAACCGGGACATACCCCAACCAGTACTGCGACCTTCTTGATTCTCTTTGCAAACGACATTGAGGTTTTAATCACTTCTTTGCTGGTTTTGTCTCCGCGAACAATCTCGACCAGTTTCATGACATTGGCGGGAGAGAAGAAGTGCAGCCCGATGACAGACTCCGGGCGGGTCGTTGCACTGGCAATCTCATTTAAGTCCAGGGCAGAGGTGTTGGAGGCGAGAATAGCGCCTTGTTTGACGATCGTATCCAACTTGCCAAAGATCTCTTTTTTCACACCCATGTTTTCATAAACAGCTTCGATCACAAGATCGCAATCCGCCAAATCTTCCATTGAAAGCGAACCGACGATCAGACCACAAAGCTTCTCGAGCTCTTCAGCGCTGATCCGCCCCTTCTTTGCGCTGCGTTCGTAGTTCTTCCTAATAACCCCGAGACCCCTATCAAGTGCTTCCTGATTGGTTTCGACCATGGCGACTGGAATGCCCACGTTCGCCATATTCATAGCGATGCCGCCACCCATCGTGCCTGCACCGATAATACCGACCTTGTTAATGGGGATTTCGGCGGTGTCCTTGGGTACATCGGGGACCCGGGCGGCCTGACGTTCCGCGAAGAAGAAATACTGCTGAGCGGCAGCCTGAGGACCGCTCATCAGCTCCATGAAAAGTTTAGCTTCGGTTTTCATGCCCTCATCGAAGGGCTGGTTCACAGCGGCTTCAATACAGCGGATGTTGTACTCAGGTGCCAGGAATCCACGTGTCTTGCGAGCAATCGCTGCTCGGGCGGCATCAAATATCGCCGGATTTTCTTTGGCACTGGCCAGTTTATCGTCACGATCACGAATTCTGGACAGTGGTGTATTACTGGCGAGCACTTCTTTGAGAAAATTTATAGCGCCTTCACGCAGATCTCCGTCAACGATTTTGTCGATGAGACCGCATTCGAGGGCTTCGGCGGCTCCGATCGGCGTTCCCGAAGTCATCATTTGTAGTGCTTTTTCAACGCCCACGACGCGGGGAAGCCGTTGGGTACCGCCTGCGCCCGGCAACAATCCGAGTTTTACCTCGGGAAGCCCCAACTGGGCGCTATCGTTGCTCACTCGGAAGTGGCAACACAGCGCTGTTTCCAAGCCGCCACCTAAAGCCGTTCCATGAATCGCTGCCACAACCGGCTTTGGAGAGTTGTCCATATCTTCAAGAACGGGGTGTAGGCCCGGCTCCTTGGGGCCGCTGCCGAATTCGGTAATATCTGCACCGGCGATAAAGGTGCGTCCGGCGCAATGGATCACGATGCCATTAACATCCGCGTCTGCGAGCGCTTTGGCGATTCCGTCTTTGAGTCCCTGGCGAACGCCTTGGCTGAGCGCGTTTACCGGTGGGTTGTCTATGGTGATCACCGCGATGCGTTCTTCAACGGCGTAGTCTGTCATGTCAGTCAAGGCGACCATGCTTTACTCCTCAATGTATTTTGCGGATATTGAACTGCTCACGCAGTTTGCGCGTGGCAAGAAGGTAGCAAAAGCTCAGGCAAATGGCCATGGATTGATGATCAGAAATGTCATAGGCAATTGATCCTTTGTGTCATTGAGCGCGGGGCTCAGGTGGTCGATACTCAGTGTTCTTATTCCCCATTGTCTGAGGAGGGCCGTGACCGTGTCGCAGCCAGAAGTCTTGAGCCAAGCCTTTGAGCTTGGTTATACCTATACCCGTTCCACCGGGCCTGTTGTTGGAAGGTTTCTCACAGAGCTTAGAAATCGCAAAATTGTTGGCATCAAGGCCAGTGATGGTCGCGTGATTGTGCCTCCCATGGAGTATGACCCCGATACTGCCGAAGAACTGAGCGAGTTTGTCGAGGTTGAGCAGGTGGGCGAGATTGTCAGCTGGTGTTGGGTAACTCAACCCAGGGAAGCACATCCGATGGATCGGCCCTTCGCCTGGGCCATGATCAAACTGGATGGCGCTGATATCCCCATGATTCATTGCGTGGCGGCCGAGCGGGAAGATTCCGTCACGACGGGCGCCCGAGTGAAAGTGGTATGGGCGGACGAAACGGTGGGCATGATCACCGATATTCGCTGCTTTGAGCTGGTATAGGAGAACGAAATGACTGATGAACAGGAAATGATTACCGGCATTGATGTGCCTATCGTCCACAAATATAACTTTACTGCAGGTGCCGCCACCGCGCGCTTCCTGTCTCAGCTTAAAAAAGGCAACTTAACGGGCCAGAGCTGCCCAAGTTGCGGGAATGTCTACTGCCCGCCACGCGGCTCCTGCGCCAGTTGCGGCGTCGCTACCAGCGAAGAAGTGCAACTGTCTGACAAAGCGACCGTAGAATCTTTCACCATCGTGGCGATTCCCATCCCTAACAACCCGATCAAGCCTCCCTATATCATCGCCAATATTGTCGCTGATGGCGCCAATATCTCCTTCATTCATTTAATGAGTGAGTGCGTGAATGAGGAGGTTCATATGGGTCAGCGGGTTCAAGCGGTGTGGAAATCTGAAGAAGAGTGGGACTACGCTATGGACAATATCCGTTACTTCAAACCTTTGGATGAACCGGATGTGCCGTTGGATATGATCGGCAAATTGCCGGCTGAAGGTTTGGGGGAATAAAGCGATGAGAGAAATAGCGATAGTAGCATACAGCCAGTCGGACTCCGTTCGCAGAGCAGGTGCCGCCAATGAAGTGGAATTGATCATGCCGCAACTGCGAGCGGTATTTGATCAGGTG
>JBLGAR010000086.1:0-19100 GCA_047612385.1 Cryomorphaceae bacterium
AGCGGTGTAACGCAAGCCAATTTCCGTATTCGTTGAGGTTTCGGGTTCAATGGTGCTCAGGTCAATCTCTGAATCTTCCAGAAGCACATCTGAGATTGCTTTGAAGTTCTCTGAGTAACCAACAAATGCTTCCAAGCCTTCAATGCTCGTTTCCCACACCAAGCCGCCTGAAAAAAGCACGTCAGAATCTGAGTTGGCCTTAATGGTTGTAGTGTCGCCAAACCTATCACCGCGCTCGAGATCAACCAGGAACTGTTTGACGCCCAAGCTTAACGTAAAATCCTTTACCGTGAGACTATCCTGGACGTACCATTTGGTGGTTTCCTGGGGGAAACTATAGCTGTATTGAATATAGTATGGTCTTGAGTCAAAGGCAGGGCCGACACTCGCGTCTGTAATCCTATGCCAGTCGCGGCTCTCGTCACGGGTCGAATCCTCGTACCAAAGTCCGCCGCGCAATTCATTGCTAAAGCCGGCAATCTCAGTATTCCAAGTGAAGTCGAGCGTTAAACCGGTACGATCTTTTTCATAATGCGAGTGTCGATAAGACTGCACTGCAATGGCATCGGTCCCAAAACAGTTCACGTTGCGATCAAAGGCCGCACAACCAGGGACAGTTGATGTTAGTGGTGCGCCGCTGGCGTCGACATAGGTAAATGTCCCTCTAGTTCCTGTGATCTCGCCCGCACCGCTAATTGTCGTACCGCCGGTAACCTCTGAAAAATTTGCTGAAACATCGACGAGGTAGGGTGGAACCCAATCACCGCGCCCTTCATTGTGGTGATAGTACACGGCACTGTTTAAGGCAAAATCTTCGCTAAGCTCGAAGTCTGCCTTAACGTACGCAAAAGTGTTTTCACGGAGTGTTGACCAGGCCTGGCGGAAATTTTGATCAACATTGGGAACACCGGTCCAACGGGCTGTCAGGCCATCATCTTCAGAATCGGCATCGAACTGTGCGGCCGAGTAAATCCGTTGATAGTTATCTTCATGGGTATCGTCATAAGAAACGTAGGCGGTGATGTATGCCGCATCCAGGTCGGAAACAAGCTTGGCAGCAAAGTGATCACGCTCGTTCTCTGCGGTTTCGGTAATCCAATCGGTGGCTTCCTGGTAGGAGTAGGAGATCCAGGCTTTGGTATTCCCAGCAAATTCTCCGGTATCGTAACGCACTGAATAGCGCCGTCCATCAAACTCACCGATAGATACCTCCGCCTGAAAAGATTGATCCTGGGCGGGGAGATCGGTCATGTAATTGATAGTACCGCCCAGGGCTTCGTGGGAACGTGAAGAAATATCGGCGGTGCCTTGTGTTACTTCAATTCCGCCTAAATTGGCTGGATCAATAAAGCGATTTGATTTGGAGCCCCCTCCGTAGTTGGAGCCTCCGTTTGGCAGACCATCTATAGTGGTGCCAACTTGTTGTTCCTGCAAATTAGTTGTGAAGCCACGAATGGTGATAGCTGTAGACCAGTCATCAAAGCCGTAGGTGTCACCTTCATTGACCGTAACGCCTGGAAGGTTATCAATTAGGGCGTTGATACTGGTGATATTGGATTGTTGTCTACGCATTGTTTCAGTGACCACGCTATTCCCATAGGTGGACCCTTGGCCCACAATGATCACTTCTTCTAGTGCGCTATCTTGTGCCTGCACAGACGCAGTCATACCAACCGCAGTTGCAACTGAACACGCTCTAGCGATTCTGTTGAATTCAAAGCATGGACGACGGGAAATAATACTCACAACTAACTCTCCTGATAAATGCCATTTTGTAGCGGCTACGAATAAACTGCTGTTCACACAGTTCAGAGCCATCATTCAAACGGAAATTTATGACTGGCAGATATCAGAAATAAGTAGATTTTGTGACGTTTCGGATACGGGATGTGACGATATTGTCTCTAAAAAAAGGTATCGCCAAGTTAATTGGCCCGAACTGATAGAATCGACCAATAAAAATACACAAGCGTAACTGATTTCCACCCGATGTAGTCACTCATGCCGTCTGGCTTTACTACCGTTTCAACTTAAGCCTCCGTGACATTGAAGATCTCCTGGCTGAACGGGGCATCACTGTATCTAGAGAATCAATCCGTCGCGGGTGTATCAAATTCGGCCCCGATACGCTCGAAGACTCAAACGTAAGCTCCGGGGCTACGGCGATACTTTCTACATCGACGAGGTATTCGTTAAGATTAATGGCAAGCAGCATTAACTTTGGAGACCCCTAGACCAGGATGGCGATGTCGTTGATGTATATCTCAAGCAAAGCGTGATGGAGCTGCCGCTCAGAGGTTCTTCGGGCGACTTGCTCCGGTCACATGGCGGAGAACCCAAGAAGATTGTGACCGATAAATTGCGAAGCTATGGTGTTGCACAGCGTGAGCTGATGCCCGAGACAGTTCACAGCACTGCGCAGTATGAGAATAATCTGGCAGAGCAATCTCACGAGACGACGAGGGTCGCTTACAGGGAACTGATTCCTGAGACGATCCACAGTACTAAACAGTATGAGAATAATCGGGCAGCGCAATCGCACGAGGCGACGAGGGTGCGAGAACGCGGGAAGCGGAAGTTCAAATCAGTGCGTCGGGCACAGCGATTCTTAGGCGCCCATGCTGCGGTTTCTAATCTATTCAATCTCGGCAGACATCTGGTTGGCGCTGCGCACTATAGGAATCTCAGGATAAGTGCATTTACAGAATAGGAAAGAGCGGTTGCCTGATTGTCACCGATCTGATTTTTCTCGTCCCAAATACTTAAGTTGTTAGAACCAATGGCGGCTATTGAGAAAAATTTGGAAATGGGAGACCTGGCCCTTTTTTCCTTTTTACGCGATGGATTGCGCCATCGGGGCTGTGCTCCGTCTCCTTCTAGGTTAATCTAACAGAATGAGGCCCACCGGAACCAAATAGTGGGTACAAAAAAAATAATTGGTAGATCGTATGGAAATGCTAACGGACATTAGCAAGTGGATCTCAGAGAATGAGTCTGTACTTAGTGGTGCCGCGGCAATTATTGTCCTGCTGGGAGTAGTGATCTCCCTGTTGGGTTTTCTATACCGGTGGGTATCGGAAACGCCAAAATCAAAAGCCCCAAACGCTCAAGAAGCGAAGGGCCAGCGGTTCGAAAAAATTACGCTTAAAGACTTAAGTGCCCCTGCCCCGTATCCCATCCAATTCGCAAAAAGTGACGGGCTAAATATTGCTTATGCTGTATTCGGCAGTGGTGCTCACGATATCCTGATGGCTCCTGGGATAATCAGCCATCTAAATATTCAATCGCATATGCCGTCTATACGTGATACGGCCACAGCTATCGGTGCCTTTTCTCGGATAATTTGTTTTGATAAACGTGGTCAAGGTTTGTCCGACCCCTCGGTTAGTGTCCCTTCTTTGGAAGAGCGTGTACATGATATCAAGGCCGTCATGGATGCCGCTGGGTTGGATCAGGTTATCCTCTATGGCATATCTGAAGGAGGGCCTATGTGTATGCAGTTTGCTCACGATTATCCTGAACGAGTAAAGGGCCTGATTTTATTGGGTACCACCGCGCGCTGGCTGCAAAGCGAAGCGTATCCAATGGGTATAGAAGAAAGAGTGCTTGACGCTATGCCCCAAGCATGGGGGACCGGTGTGCTGAGAAATATATTTTTCCCGAGCGTTTCTCGTGAACAAATGGATGATGAAACCTACAAGGGGTTTGAACGTCTGATTGCGACACGTCAATCGGTCAGGCAGCTTGTTGATTTTTTTAAATTGACCGACGTTAGAGATTTGCTCCCGAATATCCACTGTCCGACATTGGTTATCCATTTCACGGGGGATATGGCTGTACCAATGCGTTTGGGGAGGGCAGTAGCTGATGCCATTCCCAATGCGGAGTTCTTTGAGGTTGCCGGTACGGACCACGCTGATTTATCGCAGTCTCCGGAGGCTGTCGCAAGAGTCCGCCAATTTGCAGACGGACTGGTCGATCCACAGTACTAAGCAGTATGATAATAATCGGGTCGAGCAGTCTCACGAGGCAACGAGGGTGCGCGAACGAGTAATGCGGCGATTCAAATCAGTCAGGCAGGCGCAAAGATTTCTGGGTGCGCATGCTGCTGTCAGCAATTTATTCAATTTAGGTAGGCATCTGGTCAGGGCTCAGCACTATAGAAATCTCAGGGTAAGTGCGTTCGCTGAAAGGAGTAGGGCGGTTGCTTAAAGATGGATAGCCACTGATGCCTGGCTAGAGGAAGTTAATTTGTCAGTACCGCTCACACCCCTATATTGCCTGGGACCCGTGATAGTCGTGTCGGCGCCTTTGTATTCCATGTAAGAGAATAAAATGGCTAGAATGGACAGAAGGGGCAGCGCAATAATGAAACCTGCCGCTTCAGGTTTCTTGTGCGAAAGTCAGGACGCGAAAACGATGATTATCGTCGCCAGAACTACTTTTATAATTGGCGCGATCATTCCGCTCAATTATTCCAACCCTTCAAATTCACCACTGAAATTGGCATCGTAGACTTCACCTGTATGGGACATCAATACATACAATGTTTTTTTCTCAACCGTGTTAACTACGGAAACAATATAATACCCACCACCACGTTGGTGCAGTTTGACATCCTCCCCAATAACCACAGACTTCCAACTTTGAGCCAGTTTTCCAAAGGCAAGGCCCGCATCTGAAGAAATCATCTGATGGGATATCTCAACGCCAAGTTCTAGCGCCGCCTGTTCACTAATCGGCTTATGGCTGCCATGGGCCGAGACTTGCTGCACACTGAAGAGAGCGCTGAAAAGGGCTAGAATAAATAATCGCTTCATTGGTATTCTCCGTCTTGGTCTTTCATTTAAGTTTGTGGCAATTAGTGTGTATGGGTATTCTCATCATTGAGTTGTATCCGCTTGGGGTAGTTCGAAAGCGGCGCATTTTGTTGCTCACCCAACTCTTCGTGAACATGGTGGTGATCATCTTTGTTCAGAGGGAATTCATCAGAAAATTGGGTGTGCTGATACCCATGAAGCTGCATCAACAATAGCAGCCCACCGGCCAGCATCAATGCCCAGTTAGAGGCTTGGCTGAAACGCTCAAAAGAGGCGTATTTACGCCACCCGGATAATAGAAATAACATAATGACCAAAGCAATTATCTGGCCTATTTCAACACCCACATTAAACGCCAGAATCCGTAGCACAAGACCGTCGTCACCCAGGGGTAGCTGTTGTAGTCGTGTTGACAGACCAAAGCCATGAATAAGCCCAAACCCCAAGACCATCCACAATAGGTTGGGGGAGTCCATCTGAAAATATTTCTTAAATCCATCCAGGTTATCAAACGCCTTGTAACAAACAGTTAACGCGATTACCGCATCAATCAAGTAGAAGTTGGCTTTTATACCGTACAACGTGGCAAAGATGAGCGTTATTGAGTGACCTATCGTAAACGCAGTAATGAATTTGATAATGTCGTTGAATCGAGTCAGGAAAAATATGACGCCAAACAAGAACAGTAAATGGTCATAGCCGGTGATCATATGAGTGGCACCCAGCTCAACATAGTCTAAATACCCAGCATCGAGTATTTTCAATTGATCTTCCGCGGACATACCATGGGCCATCACAGTGGCACTGAACATTGCTAACATAACAATAAGACTAATTTTGAACATATTTTTCTTCATGTTGAGTGAAATAACTTACTGTGAAGACGTTTTTTCTGTGCGTTCATCTGGATCATTCGCGTGCAAGATTCGATAAAGCGCAGGGAGGACAAACAACGTCAATAACGTAGACGATAAAATACCGCCAATAACGACGGTTGCCAGCGGCCGTTGCACTTCTGAACCAATGCCCGTATTAAAGGCCATGGGGACAAAACCCAACGAAGCCACTAACGCTGTCGTAATAACGGGTCGCAGGCGCGTTAGGGCACCTTCATGTATTGCCTGCTCTAAGGGACGGCCCTGATCCCGTAGCTCGCGAATAAATGACACCATGACCAGGCCGTTCAAAATAGCGATGCCCGATAGTGCAATAAACCCCACCGCGGCTGATATTGAAAACGGAATATCTCGCAGCAAGAGAAATAATACACCGCCGGTCAAAGCCAGAGGCACGCCGGTGAAAATAATCAACGCATCCTTCATCGATCCCAACGCCAGTAAAAGCAATCCAAATATCAAAAACAGGGTAAGTGGAACCACTAGCTGTAGACGCTGGGATGCCGACTGCAGTTTTTGATAGGTGCCGCCGTACTCAACCCAATAGCCGGGTGGAATCTCTACCGACGCTTCGATGCGATTTTGTATGTCGGCAACAAAGCCACCCAAATCACGGCCGCGTACGTTGGCCGTGACAACAACGCGACGCTTGCCATTTTCCCGATTCACTTGGGTGTAACCGTTGACCAGTTCTAGCTCAGCCAGCTCTTGCAGGGGAACATAACCTCCAGATGGCAGTTGTACGGGTAGGTGGCTATAGGAATCGGTATCACTGCGTTTATCCTCCGCCAGTCGCACCACAATATCTGTGCGTCGATCACCTTCATACAGCTGCCCGGCCACGCGTCCACCTAAGGCCACTTCCAGCTGATCCTGTAATACACTCACAGCAATACCGTAGTGTGCCAGCGCATCATCCTTGGGGCGTATGGTAAAAATGGGTAAGCCTGTGGTTTGCTCCATTTGGATGTCTGCAACGCCCTCTACAGACTGTATATTCCTTTCGATGCTTTTTCCTATTGCATCAAGCTGTTCAAAATCATCACCAAATACCTTGATGGCCAGCTCTGCACGCACGCCCGCTAGCAACTCATTAAACCGCATCTGGATCGGCTGCAGAAATTCGTATCGATTTCCCGGCACCGGCTCAACCAGCTCGGCTAAATCCAATACCACTTGCTCCTTTGTTTTATCCGGATCTGGCCACTGTGACCGGGGTTTAAGAATAATGAAATTATCGGCAACGCTGGGCGGAACCGCATCCGTCGCAACGTCCGCCGTGCCGATTTTTGCGAACACGCGCTCCACTTCCGGTAGTTCTCTTATTTTTTTTTCCAATGCTGTCTGCATTGCAACGGCCTGACTCAACGAGGTGCCAGGAATACGCAAGGCGTGCATGGCAATATCGCCTTCATCAAGATTGGGGGCAAACTCAGAACCCAGGCGAGTGGCTAAAAAGGCTGAGCCGATAACAGCTACTAACGCTGTGATCACCACAAGCCATCGTGCATTCACGGCAGCCTTCAATAGCGGCTGATACACTGAGCTTGCGGCCTTTATGGTGGCACTATTATTTTCCAAGACGGGCTTTTTAAACAGCAGCGCAATACAAGCTGGAACAAAAGTAATCGAAAGCACCATCGAGCTTAATAACGCGATGACGACCGTCAATGCCATCGGGTGGTACATCTTCCCTTCTACGCCAGACAAGGCGAATATGGGCAGATAAACAACCGTGATAATAAAAACACCAAACAGTGCTGGCCGAATGACCTCACGAGTCGCCGTGAAAACAATATTAAAACGCTCCTTAATGTCCAACGGTCGACCGCTTGTTGACGCACCACTTAACCGGCGCAAGCAGTTCTCCACAATGATGATGGCACCATCCACCAGCAGACCAAAATCCAGCGCACCCAGGCTCATTAAATTCGCACTCACGCCCGCTTGAACCATGCCAGTGATAGTCATTAGCATGGCAACGGGGATGACTGCGGCGGTAAGGATTGCCGCTCTAATATTGCCAAGAAGAAAAAACAGAACGACAATGACCAGCAGCGCGCCTTCGAGTAGATTCTTTTGAACCGTTTGCAGTGTTTTATCCACCAAGCCTGTTCGGTCATAAACTGCGGTTGCGGTTATACCCTCGGGCAGGCTACTTTTTATCTCTTCCAGCTTGTCACCAACAGACTTGGCAACCGTCCGGCTGTTTTCACCGACCAGCATAAAAACCGTGCTCATCACAACTTCACGGCCATTTTGCGTCGCCGCGCCTGAACGCAGCTCTTTACCCTCTTCAACGGTTGCTACATCGCTAACTTTGACTGGCACACCCTGCCGGGTCTTGACGACAATATTACCGAGTGCGGCGAGGTTCTCAGCTTGCCCTGACACGCGCAATAGCCACTGCGCACCATGGCGCTCAACATAGCCTACCCCTCTGTTTTCATTGTTCAGGCTGATGGCATCGAGCAATTCTGCCTGGGTAACCTCAAAAGCGAGTAACTTCTCAGGGTTCACGGCAATGAGAATCTCGCGCTTATAACCGCCGATGGGATTGACTTCCACCACTCCAGGTACGCGCAGTAATTGCGGGCGAAGAATCCAGTCATGCGCTGACCGTAAATCTGTGGGCGTGATCGCTGAGCCATCTTCTTTCTTGGCACCGGGTTCGGCATCCACCGTGAACATAAATATCTCGCCCAGGCCGGTCGCTATAGGCCCCAACTCGGGTTCCAGTGACGATGCCAAATTGGATCTAGCCCTGGCAAGTCGCTCATTGACCAATTGTCGGGCAAAATAGATATCGGTATCATCACTAAAAATAATAGTGACCTGGGACAACCCATAACGTGACACTGAGCGGGTGTACTCCAGATTCGGCAATCCCGCCATCGCTGTTTCGATAGGAAACGTCACCCGCTGTTCAACTTCCAGGGGCGTGTAGCCTGCCGCTTCAGTATTAATTTGTACTTGCACATTGGTGATGTCGGGTACGGCATCGATCGACAACTTGTTAAAGTTCCAGATACCCAGGCCACTGAGCATCAACACCGCGACCATAATGAGTACACGGCGCTCTATCGCAAACCTGATAATAGTTTCAAGCATTGGTATTCCTTAATGGTCGTGTGACGCGCCGGATTTTTCGATATCAGCTTTGATAACGTAGCTGTTTTCAGTCACGTACTCTGTGCCTGTTGGTAAGCCCCCCAGAACCTCAATCCATTGTCCGGCGATACGCCCCAGCTCGAGCATGCGGACTTCGTATTCTTCACCAATTTTTGCGTATACCACCGTAAAGTCTCTAAAACTCTGTAGGCCACTGCGTTTTACCGCCTGTGGTACCGCGTATTCGGCCACTGCAATATCAGCGGTGACAAACAATCCGGGCATTAACAACCCTTTTTGATTATCAATGGTTACTCTCATCACCGTGGACTGATTGGCTTGTGTACGGGTATCAATGGCATCGATGACCCCCGTTGCTGTCACTGAATTATCGTTGGCCGACAACAGGACCTGTGCACCTTTTTTCACGCGATGACGATCCATAGGAAAAACTGACAACTCAGCAATCAGCGTTCGATTGTCGGTGACGGTTAGCAGTAGGCGTTCGGCCGTCTGTTCCCCCGGATTTGCATTACGATCGGATACAACGCCATCAATAGGCGATACAACCTTATAAGACTTGAGACTCTCGTTACTCTGAATCGTCAACAACAGTTCACCGCGCGCAACGGTTTGTCCTAACGAGACGTGAACATTCTCGATCTGGCCTTCAAAGCGAGCACGGATACTGCGCTGGGCATCCACTGGCGTTTCGAGCTTGCCGTACACTTTTGCGGTTTCAACTAAAGTTGCCGGACCCGCTATTGCCGTTTTAATGTCCATGGCATCGGCAATTTCCTGGCCGATTTTAGTTCGGCCTTCAAAGTTGTCGTACTGCCAACTAAACCGTTTTCCCCGATATTCAGCCTTAATCGTTACGACAAAGGAATGCGGTTCATAAATTTCCAGACTGCCTCGCAAAAAATCGTCTTGTGGTGAAAAGCTGATGTGGTCTTCTACGTTACCCAGACGAGTTAATACAACCGTCAAAGCAACCTCTTCCGGTTTTACGGGTTGCCCCTGTTGTGTCACCCAAACACGAAATTCAGGCGGCACGCCCGCCTCAAAAATGGCGAGCTCAACCACAAACTCCCCCTCTATTAATAAGCGACCGTTGTGAGGGCCTTTTTGAGGTTCTTCTTGTAGCGCTTTGTCTTGTGATTCCACCGCATTTATCGGCAGACTCAAGCCCAACATCGCACTGAGCAATAGTCCGGTTAGCAGCGGTTGCCAGTAGTTGTTCTTCATTCTTGTTCCTCACCCAATCGAGTTAGCCTTACGCCAGTTAATCGTTCAATTTCTACCGTGTTAATATGTGCTGTAAAATACGCGTCCAATTGGTCTGACTGCGCTTCAAATAATTCCTGCTGAACAGCTGACCATTCCAGATAACTGTATTTTCCCAGTTGATAGGCTTTTTCTGTTTCAAACACCGCCCGCTCCAAGCGTGGAACAATGTCATTGGACAACGCATCGCCCACATGCAAACTGTGCTGCAACTGCTCGTATAGAACAAAAAGCTGTGTTTGAAGCTTGATGTTCAATGCATCAGCTTCCGATTGGTAACGGCTTCGTTCAGCCGCTAAGGCGGTAATACGACCTTTGTTACGGTTTGAACCACCCAATGGAACGGATATACCTGCGACCAGCGCATAATCATCGGTCGCTTCATAGCGCCTAATACCCGTGGATATACGCCAACGTTTACTGGCTTCAGCCTTGGCTAAAGCAATGTCCGTTTGTGCCGCACGCTCGCGTGTTAAAAATATTTTGAGGTTTGGATTGTTGCGTAAGCTCTCTTCCAGTGACTTCGAATCGATCAAGGAGATTTTTTGAGCCAGTGTGCCGGTTAACCGATTAAAATCCGGCGTTGTATCACCCCATTGTGCAGCCAGTTGCCGTTTCGCAGAGTCTGTCTCGTGCGTCAAATCTTCTATTTGTAAGGTTCGCCGGGCCAGATTGACTTCTGCGCGTAACTGGTCGGCAATGGATGATTTCCCCGCCTCAACGCGTTTTTTTATTTCGTTTAACACCAGCGCAGATTGTGATTGTGCCCGCTGTGCAATTCGTTGACGTTCCTGGTGAGCCAGAGCCGTTAAAAAATAGCGGGCCGTTTGTGCTGCGATATCCAGTTGCCTTATTTCACGTTCGATTTCGAGGATGGACTGCCTTGAAGCAACAGCATCTACCCGTTTGTCCACGACGCGACTGTCCAACACCCAGCTAATACTTAGCGTTGTTTGCGCGTTGTCCAGGCCATTGAATTCACCGCTTCCCAACGCATCTTCGACGATTAAGCCGATTTCGGGTGCCGAACCAACAGCTGCTTGAGCTAAATAGCCCTGTTGACTATTCATGCGGTGAGCGTAAGCACGTAGTTCAGGGTGATGATTTGTACTTCGTTGAATGGCCGTTGAAAAACTGAGTAATTCGCCGGCGGTGCTCTGCGCATGGCTGACGGTTGAAATCCATGCAAAACACGTCAAAGCAAACAGCGTTGAGTAATATTTTAATGGAATGAAAAACCGATTGCCGATCGGTATTTTGTGCGTAAAAAACTTGTTGTGGAAAGGCATTATTGAACCCTTAATGTGTAAAAAATTGTTCGATAACGTGGTGAAGTGTATCGACGGAGAAAAGACAAGCAACAGTGATCAGCGCGAACAGGCAAGGTGCTATCACCACAGGGAAAGCCCTACCTTTCTGCTCACGCATTAAATAGGCAACTCGTTCATCCAACTGCGGTGTAAGAAAGCCACAAGCGGGCTGCACAGATGCTTGTTTTGGAGTATGCGCCATGGTTAAACGAGTGACCTTAATCAAGGTTTTCGCAATAATCGACGCCTCCTTACCGGTATTCAACACCGCCTCATCAGCACATTGCTCCATGGCCAATTCCATGGCTGCGTTTAGCCGTTCGGCAATGACGCGCGGGAAAAAAGAGCCGAAAAAAGCAAACAGCAATTTTTTAAGTGGATCAAAACGCTGTCGATGAGCCTGTTCATGGAGCTGAATAATAGTGTACTCAGCGGCGCTGACGCCTTCGCGTAGCCCGGTTGTGACATAGCATCTAGGTTGCAACAATCCTGTTGTAAATGCCTGCGGCACACTCGATTCAATGGTCGAGAATCGATTGCCCTCCGAGAACTCAACCGTCTGTTCATCCGACGTCGAAAAATGTGCTAGCAACTCCAAACGGTGAAGGCTCTTGCGCACCTGGAATGCACGACGAAAGACACCAAAGATGAAAACACTGGAAAACAGTGCCGTCGTCAACCCATGCCAGCTCGTTAAACTAAAAGTATAGGCATGATGCCAGTGCACCAGCGTTGCAATGAAGCCGTTGGCGTGAGGATCTAACCTGGCGGGCGTCATAAGAGCAAACGTCGCCATTACTGCAACCAGCCAGGGCGTGAGTACAACAAACCATAAAACCCTGCGTTTGGCCGATGCTGTGAAAGCAGTTAGGCCATCATGGAATAACAGAAGAATAATGCCGATAAAAACAAGGGATAGCCATAAACTCAATACACCGACAGTGAGCACGTTAAGATAAAAGGCTACCTGTCCTAGAATCATGCTGGGTCGTCTGATTTGTGTTTAGCGCGCTGATCTTCGATCAACTGCTCCAATCGTTCAAGTTGTGCTTCATTGAACTCAGGCGATACCGAGGTAAATGCTGCCAGCAGGCTGTTCTCTTTATCCGCATTAAAGTCGCGTGTCACCTCTTTAATTAACCGGCCGATAAAGGTGTCTCGTTCGACAGCAGCTTGATAATGAAAGGCATGTCCTTGCTTGTCTCTGGTTAGTAAGCCTTTTTTAAAGAGGCGATCCAACGTGCTTTGAATGGTATTGTGCGACCCGCCACGGCGCTTTTCAAAATAGGCGTGGACCTGCTTGGCGTCCGCAACCTCGTTCTCCCAGAAGTATTGTAGTACCTGTTTTTCAAGCTCACCGAGTTGCATTGTGCGATTGACTAACCACCAGTTTGTAGAGAAGGGCGAGTTTTACATCATAAAAACCGAGTGTCAATCGGTTTTATAATGACATTCATTCCGCGTCACGATATAGATAACTTAAAGACACAATGCGCCGTCACGGTGTCCGACGTTATGTTGTAGTCATTGAAGCGCTTTCGGAAGTCCGGTGACCAGTTCCTGGCACCTTGGCCTGCTTGTAGAGGGGTCCTAGGGTTTTTCCGTCCAAAACGGACAAACCCTAGGACCCCAATCGGATAAGATTATTGAAAAGCGGGCTGTGTCTGCTAGAAATAATTTAATGTGGTCAGAGGCATCTGCCAGTGAAGAACAAGAGACTGTTGTTCCAGCGTTTTTTTGTTTTCATATTCTTGCGTGGTTAGTCAGCAGTAGTGACGTGTTGCGGCTATGAATCTGTCGCTGGTTGGTTGGTTAATAACGTTCTATTTATCCTTGTCTGATCTATGGCGCCGTTTTTCTAGAAAGGTCTGTTCGGTTCAGGGCATAGGATAACCATCAACAAAATCATCCTGCTTCATTTCAATCAGGGTAGGGATGCTGCGTAGATTTGCTGCCACTAAGCTTTCTCTTAACTCTTGCAGGTTGTGCACTTCTTCAACCGCACAACCAAAGGCACGACCCAGCCCCTGAAAGTCTGGCGTATAGATATCTACCCCAATGGTAGCGATATCTCGCTCTTCCATAAATCGTTTGATCTCAGCATAACCGCTGTTATTCCACAGCAGAAAGATAACCGGAACCTGAGCCTCTACAGCACTTGCTAACTCGCCTATGGTGAACGCAGACGCTCCGTCGCCAATCAGGCCTATTACCGGTGAGTCGGGTTGACCGAGCTTGGCACCAATGGCTGCGGGTATCGCATAACCCAAAGTGCCAAAGCCGCTGGCGGAGTGGAAGTATCGGCGTGCCCGTTCGGTTTCGTAGTGCAACCAGGCGTAATAGGTTGGCTGAGTACTATCTCCTGCGATAATCACCTCTGGAAGAGCATCGCGCAAGGTGCTGAATACTGCCTCGTACTTTTTATCGCGCTGTTCGACAAGCGCTGTGCGCAGCGTTGCAGCTCTTGTGCTTCCGCCTTCTATAGCAGTTCCATTGTTCTGAATAGCACTGTCCAAAGCTCGCAATGCTAGCTTAGCATCGCTGAGAATAGGAATGTCTGCTTTGACGTTGCGAGTAAGTTGTCGACTATCGATATCAATTCGAATCAACTGGCCCTTGATGGATACTGGGCCTGTGAAGAAAAAATCATAGTCGGTCTCACTGAATTCTGTGCCGAGCGCAAGAACGACATCTGCTTCTTCAAACTCCCGACGAATCTGCGGACATGAACCAGAGCCCCCTACCGCAAGCGGATGGCTGTAGGGAAGAATTCCTTTTGCGTTGACGGTATTCACAACGGGCGCGCCCAGCTTCTCAGCGAGGTTGCGCACTTCAATCGCTGCATCGATACAGCCTCCACCGATGGCCAGGAGCGGACGCTTGGCTTTGGTGAGAAGCTTCGCAGCTTGTTCAATTAACGCTGGAGACGGCCCGGGAGGTTGTGGCAGAGCATAGGGCAGTTGATCAATATGGTCCGCTGTGGCAGTTATCACATCAATGGGAATTTCGATGTGCACAGGCCCCGGCCGCTCGCTCGAGAATACCGCAAAGGCCCGAGCAAGCATCTGGGGTAACTCGTCTGCTCGTTGCAGCGTGTGGCTAAAAATACTCACACCGCTCATGGTGTTACGTTGGTTGGGCATCTCGTGCAGTCGTCCTTCACCCAGGCCCAGTTGATGGCTCTGGTTCACGGAAGAGATCACCAACATGGGTATGGAGTCTGCTAGTGCTTGCCCCATGGCAGTCGCTATATTCGTCATTCCCGGGCCGGTGATGATAAGACAAACCCCTGGTTTACCCGTTACGCGGGCATAGCCATCTGCCATAAACCCCGCACCCTGCTCATGGCGTGGAGTGATATGTCTTATGCTGGTTGCCGGCAGGCCCCGGTACAGCTCCACCGTATGAACGCCGGGAATGCCGAACACGGTATTCACCTCATAGGCTTCCAGAATTTTGACGAGTACTTCGCCGCAAGTGGCCATAGGGTATTTCCTAGTTGAGGGTTGCTACGTAGCTTTCGATACGGTCGAAGGCTTTACTCATGACGTGTACCGGGTGAGTCAGAGACAGCCGGACGAACTGCTTGGTGATTGAACCAAAGGCGGCTCCTGGCAGCACCGACACACTACCGTACTCAAGCAGGCCCGACGCAAATTCCAAACCATCGATATTGAGAGCCTGTACGTTCATCATTACAAACATCCCAGCTGCGGGGCTGTTCGCGCTTAGTCCTGTAATTCGTTCGATGCGCTCGACGGCGTAATCTCTGCGCACGCGATATTCTTCTGCTATTCCCCGGGTGTATTCTTCGTCGTTGTTCAGCGCAAAAGCAGCGGCGTCCTGAACAAACTGGCAGCAGCCAAAAACAGAACCCGAACCGAAATCCAAAATACGCTTAGCGGTAGCCTCAGAGGACACCGTCCATCCCATGCGCCAGCCCGTCATCGCGTGAGACTTTGACAGAGCATCCACCACAACCACGTTGTCCAGAGTCTGCGCTGCATTGAGCAGGGATACATGGCGCTGTGCAAAAGTAATCATCGAATACACTTCGTCGCAGACAATCCACACTTCGCGCTCAAGACAAAAGGCGGCTAGCTCGCTCAATTGTTGTTCGTTAATCATATTGCCAGCCGGGTTGCCCGGCGTATTCAGAAAAAGTACTTTGGTGTTTTCAGTGAAAGCTTCTTTGACGCGCTCTATATCCAAAGAGAAATTGTTGGACGTATCCAGCGGTACATCAATGACATTAGCACCGATCGCCCCCAGTAACCCTTGATAGCCCACGTACATTGGAGATGGAATAACAATATCGTCGCCTTCATTCAGAAAGCATGAAAGAGTGGTAAATATGGCGTTCGTGCCACCCGGGTGTACAACGATCTGGTCGATACTTGTGGTTTTCCCACTGGCGCCGGTTTCAATGTTGGCGATGGCCTGGCGCAGTTCTATTTCTCCCGCCCCTGGAGAGTAATGTGTGCGCCCCGCTTTCAAGCTATCGATGGCGTGGTCGACAATAAAGGGGAGGGTGGGCAGATCGGGGTCTCCGATCGAAAATAGAATAACGTCTTCGCCCAGCGCTTTCGCAGCGCAAGCCTTATCGTGCACGCCCCACAAGGCGGAGGTGTCAATGGCCATACGATCGCTGGCTCGACTGAATTTCATGCCCGGTGGGCTCCTGTCACTGAAGTATTGTTATCTTGGAGTATTGTAGCGGGCGTCTAGCTATATCACTATAGCAGCGGGAGGGGTCTCGGGCTTAATCTGGCTGATCAAAAAAACGGTTGAAGGCGAGGTGAAGAGAGTCTGGAGAAATATCGATCATCTCTGCTGCTTTGTGAAGCATCTCCATCTGTTGCGCATCGCTTTTGGCCAGGGCGTCCATCGGCAGAGCAACCCGTTGCTCCACTTGCTGCATCTTCTTAGGCAAGGGGTCATGCGTAACAGCTATTTGCGATGTATTCAAAGCAGTCGCCGGCTGTTTCAATTTCTGAGTCCTAGCCATGCTCTATCTCCATTAGTTACAGGGTGTTGCTAGCGTAGACTTTATGTTTATGTGACGCCAGGTATAGGCATAGAGATTAGGTTAATTAAATGACGTAAGTCATTGAATAAATTATTATATTTGTATGATTAATGGTTGCGATCTTCGGTGTGGCGTGTGCTTGTCCAGATTGCATTTATGTGCGCCCAGCCCGCTAGCTACTACACAATGGCGAGGCGGGCTAACTGATTCCTAAAGCACCATCTCAGCCATTTGTTGCAGCTGTTTGCTATCCCCACTGATCAGCAGCGATGTCACTGGGGAATTCTGCCAGTCCTTGATTTTTTCTCGGATGCGCTCTTTGGGGCCCGACAGGGAAATCTCGTCCGCGAACTGATCGGGCACAGCTGCGATGGCGGCATCTTTGTTGCCAGCCATAAACAAATCCTGAACTTCCTGGGCTTCATCGGCAAAACCCATACGAGCCATCAACTCTTTGTGGAAATTGCGTTTGGCGGCTCCCATACCGCCTACATAAAAGCCCAGCATGGCTTTAACGGGGTAGAGCGCATCCGCTAAATTGTCATTGATGTTCACCAATGCTAAAGCGGCAATCTCAAAGCCTGGCTTTGCATCAACCAGTTGATCTGCGTAGACGTCGGCACGGTAGGGAGAGTAATACAAAGGCAGCCAGCCATCGGCAATTTGGGCTGTTTGGGTCACGTTCTTAGGACCCTCCGCGCCAATAAAAATAGGCACATCGGCGCGCAGTGGATGGGTGATGGATTTGAGTGGCTTGCCCATGTCCCAGGAACCAGGGCCTTTGTAGGGCATGGGGTAGAACTCGCCGTCATTGGTAACAGGTTCTTCCCGCGCGAGAATTTTGCGGACGATGCTCACGTACTCTCTGGTTCTGGTGACCGGTTTGGCATAGGGTTGCCCGTACCAACCCTCGACGACCTGCGGGCCGGATACCCCCAGGCCTAGTATCATTCGTCCACCGGACATATGGTCTAAAGACAAGGTCGCCATCGCGCAAGAGGCCGGGGTTCTCGCCGACAGTTGCGCCACCGCGGTTCCCAGGCGAATTTTGGAAGTGTGGGCGCCAATCCATGCCAGTGGTGTAAAGCAGTCATTGCCCCAGGACTCTGCACACCAGACTGAATCGAAGCCGAGTCTTTCAGCTTCCTTTGCCAGCTCAATATGAACAGGAGGATAAAAAGCGCCCCAGTAACCCAACTGCAAACCCAACTTAAGACGCGCCATTTCAACTCTCCATCATTAAACAGTCGACACTTTACGCCAAAGAGTTCTGCAATAGACCGTAATTAGCGGCCAATATATCTGACTTCCCCGCTCAATAGGTTTTTCAATTTGGGTTTGGTTTCGATAGACTCTCGCTGCTGTATCAATACACATGACAACTGATGGAAAATTCTATGGCTGAACTAACACACCTGGACGCGGGCGGGGCTGCACGCATGGTCGATGTGGGCGCTAAAGCCGTGACCGAACGTGTCGCTGTGGCCGGTGGCCGGATTACAATGCAGCCAGAAACACTGCGTCTATTGGAAGCCGGTAGTCACAAAAAAGGAGATGTACTGGCCGTTGCGCGGATTGCCGGCATTCAAGGCGCCAAGAAATGCTCCGATTTAATCCCTCTTTGCCATCCATTGATGTTGACCTCGGTGGAGGTGAGTTTTAAAACTGATGCCAATTCCAACTGTGTTCATATCGAGGCTTGCTGCAAGGTGTCGGGGCAAACAGGTGTAGAAATGGAAGCACTGACCGCCGTTAGTGTGGCTGCATTGACGATTTACGATATGTGCAAAGCCGTGGACAGAGGTATGGAAATTCAGAATCTTGGCCTGCTTGAAAAACGCGGCGGTAAATCGGGGCAGTGGTCCAAAGCAGACGAAGAGAGCAACTGATGTTAAACCTGGTTTTTTTCGCCCGCGTGAAAGAACAGCTGGGATGCTCAGATATGAAGCTGGATTGGGACGGCTCCTTGGCCACCTTGGAAGCCCTGAAATTTCATTTGGGCGGGCTCCATGGCGAAACCTGGATTAGGGTTCTGGCCGAGGACAATCTTGTTTGTGCCGTTAATCAGACCGTGGTGGAAGATGACCACGTGCTCACCAACGGTGATGAAGTCGCTTTCTTCCCGCCGGTCACAGGGGGCTAGTTGATGTCGCAGAATACTTCCGTGCCCGCCAAGTCATCGGCGAAACTATCGGCAATAGTGCAGCAAGAGTGTTTTGATGTTGCCGAGCTTCAGCGTAGTTTGTTGGGCGAAGCACACGAAGAGGGCGCCATCGCGACCTTTACCGGTTATGTCCGCTCCTCCAACGATAGCCGAACCGTGGATACGCTAGAGCTTGAACACTATCCGGGCATGACGCAAAAGAGCATTGTGGAGATTCTCGAAGAGGCAGCTGCCCGCTGGCCACTATTGAGCGCCAGTGTGGTGCATCGAGTGGGTCTGTTGCAGCCCGGAGACCCCATCGTTTGGGTGGGCGCGGCGTCGCCCCACCGGGAAGCTGCCTTCAATGCCTGCGCGTTCGTTATGGACTATCTCAAGACAAGAGCCCCATTTTGGAAAAAAGAGGTGGGGCCAGAGGGTTCACAGTGGGTGGAAGCTCGCAGCAGTGATGAAAGTCAGGCCGAGCGCTGGTAGCGACGCCCCTGT
>JBLGAR010000087.1:0-19077 GCA_047612385.1 Cryomorphaceae bacterium
TGCGATACCCGCTTTCGTTTGGAACCCCACGCTCTACAGCGGGTATCGCATGGCGGACTGCTCCCACCGCGTGACCCGAGTCCCTTTGGGTTTGCTGCGGTGCTAGCAGTTTCTGCTTGTTGCTATCCTCGCAGGGCGTGGGCCTTCAAAATCGATCCTGACATTAAGCCCCAGATTGATGCGCTGTCGATCGGAAGTATTCTGTAATACTTCATGAAGCAAGTAACTCGGAAATATCAGCAACTGACCGTCAGAGGGCTCTACCGTAAACGACTGACCGAACGGTAGCCCCAGCGTCAGGTTTTGATTCAGATACGGTTGCGAGTAAAACGCAATCGGTCCGGTGTCTTTAGCTTGGACATAATAAACGCCCGACCAGTGCCACTTGGCGTGGCTGTGTATCGCATTGCTGCTGCCAGGTTCGTTGACATTGGTCCAATATTCAAATTCGAACTGATCATCGGGTAGATCTTCCAGCGGCTGGCACGAAGTGCCCAGGTTGACATAGTGTCGATGTATCAATCTGAGCTTGTGGATGACGTAGCTTCTTAGTGTCTGCCATTTATCGTAGTCGCGGTGACCGCGCCAGCAACCGGGATTGCTGCCGGATGCGGCGGATGGCTCTTGTTCTTTATGTCGTTGTATTTCCTCTAGCAACTGGAGATTCAGGTCGACGCATCCCGGCATAGTGCTGCTCCAGAAGTCGGTATGCAGAATCGCGCCGCGGAGAATTCCGCCTGCTTGGCTATTCTGGGGGCTGCTGTCGCTCATCGGATGCTCCTGAAGTGCTCAATGATTATTTGGAGATACGATGACGACCTCCCTGCCGTAAGGAGTGGGCAATTGCCTGACCCACTTGCTGAGCAGCCACTTCTCGCCGCTCTCAAGAGGTTTGCCTTCGTGTACTGCGAATTGTAACGGGTGGCCTTCGGTATTGGCATTGTTGAATCGGAGCAGCTCACCCGCGGCAAGCTTCACTCCAAGTTCGAGTTTGGGGAAGTAGGTCTCTCCACCTGTGAAATCAGCGCTCCCCATACCCATCAGGATCGTCATCATCCGCTGCCCACCCTGGGCCTGTCCTCCGGGTGACTCGGCTTGCTCGCTGGACATACAATCAAGGTGTGGTTTGTAGTGCTGACCCGGCTGGTAATGAAGAAGGTTAAGAACCTCCCCATGTGGAACCTGGTAGCCGCCGGCTTGTGCGAGCCGGCACTCAAAGAGCTTGCCGACCCAGCCCAGTTGTTCCGGCAACCACTGCGAGCTGCGGTTGATGCGCACAGGGTGCGCTATCGCAATTCCCGAATCCGGGTCAATGACGCTCGAGGGCTGCAACCGCGAACCGAGAATCGAACGCAAAGCGCCTACCAGTGCCTGTGGTGCAAAGTCATCGCTGCGCTCCACCCGGACACCTTCGCGATCGATAACGGTGGTCCACGTTGGCTCATTCCACTCGCTCCAGCCCTGGGTCCATTGCTGGCTATTGTCATCTGCGGTTTGTGTCAATTTACCCCCGCACTGTGCCCAGTCATGGTAGAGCGCGCTGACAAACCGTGCTTCGGCATGGCCGGCATCGCAACATTCGCGCAGTACATCCTGCCAGGGCTCGTTGCACGGCCAGGCGTGAAAACAGTTGAGCTCGGCCTCCACAAAACCTCTTTCGACGGCACCGCTGCGTTGTTCCAGGCGGTCAAGCTCGGCCGCTATCTCCTCGTGTTCCGACTCGGCGAGTAAACCGGAAATAAGCAATCGCTCGGCCACTTTATTGCCGGTCTCTGCATCGGCTCGCAACTGGTTCCGATAGTTTTCGTCCATTTAAATTTTTCCCGATTCAGGTTCGCCCTCTGAGATTGGAGCCTAAGACAATGCCTCCCACACCTGCAAGCGCCTAGCCAGTGTATTTTCAGATACACTTGCTCGAATGACTAATTCTCATGCCCACAACCCGGCACTGGCTGAGTCCAGGCGGTTGATCCACGACCGCGTAGTGATATTGTGTGCTGTGCACTAAAGCAATAATTTTCAAGCTCTGTCAGCGAGGAGTAAGCCCTTGTTAAACCCCGAATTGGACATCGATGCGCTGCGCTCGCGTTTTGCTCAAGATCAGCGCGTGCGGATAGACAATGTGCTGGATCTGGGATTTGCCCAAGAGGTTGAAGCCTGCCTGAAACAAAACGTGCTATTTGATTACATCTTTCATCGACAGGGCCTGGACTACGTGGTGTCGGAACAGAAAATGGCCGGGCTAGCCCTAGCTGATCGCGAGAAACTGCAAAACGAGTTGTCTGAACTGGCGACCCAGGGTGTTGGATTCCTCTACGCTGGTTATCGCATGGAAGGGGAAAACCTGTCCGCCGCTCCACCGATACTCAAGCGCCTGTTTGAACTGGTCAATGATGAACTGCTTGAAAAGATAGCTTCAATTGGCGATTGTCCGGATATCAAGGACGCTGATGGACAGTTTACGCGCCTCACGCAAGGACATTACCTGACCCGTCATTCAGATAATGTCCAAGCCGAGCGGCGTCGACTGGCCTATGTACTCAATTTCACCCAAACTTGGCACCCCGATTGGGGAGGACTGCTGCAGTTTTATGAAAATGACGGCACGCCCAGGGATGCCTGGACGCCTCAGTTTAACAGTTTGGTCCTGTTTGATGTCCGCCACATTCACTCCGTCACCTACGTCGCGCCGCACGCAGCGGCACCCAGGTTCGCGTTAACTGGGTGGTATCACAGCTAGCTGAAGTTCAGCTCTTACCTCGATAAAACGGAGTATAATCAATAAGTTAACTACTCTTTCGCCTTCTGTGACGAAGTTCACACGAATATGTAAATAATTCACAAATATTGGTACTGAGGGCATGCTGCTTTGGTACGTCTTTCTATTGTTACGGTGCAAATATAAAAATCGGTAAGATTCGGTTGTTTCACCCAGCTATACCTTTAAACAATCCGCAATCCAGGTTGTTAAAAATTCTTTTTTACAGGGGATCAAAATGATAAAGAATAAGTTAAGTCACGCAGTGCATGTCGCATTGGGTGTCGGTTTTGCCTCAGCAATGCCGTTCGCCAGTGTCGTCAATGCACAAGAAGACATAATTGAAGAGGTCGTTATTACGGGCTCTCGTATCTCACGACCTGACCTGGAGGCGGTGAGTCCTTACATCACGGTCGGCGCTGAAGAATTCACCCTGTCGGGCAATTTCAACGTAGAACAGAAGTTGGCTGAGCTGCCGTTAACCCTGCCATCTTTCGGGGCGAGTTCAAACAACCCCGGTGACGGTACTGCGCGGGTTGATCTGCGCGGGCTCGATACAGTCCGTACACTAGTGCTGGTTAATGGCCGCCGCTACATTCCAGCGACGCAAACCGGCGTCGTCGATCTTAACTCTATTCCTGCTACGCTGATCAAACAGGTCGACGTTCTGACTGGCGGGGCATCAGCAGTATACGGCTCTGACGCTCTGGCCGGCGTGGTTAACTTCCAATTGGTTGATGATTTCGAAGGCGTAAAAATTACCGGCGTGTACGACATCACCGAGGAAGGTGACGCCGAAAAATACAACATGGACATCACCATGGGCGGCAATTTTGATGACGGCCGTGGTAACGCTGTGATTTATGCATCCTATTCCAAGCGGGAGGCGCTGTTCCAGGGGGATAGAAGCTTTTCATCGCTCTCACTGTCTGAAGGCACTAATGCAGCCGGAAACAATGCTCTGATCCCCGCGGGTTCCTCCGGTGTGCCGGGTACACGCACATTTTCCAGTTATGCACTGCCTAACGGTGACACACTTGGCACCTTTAACCAGGACGGCTCGGGTCGGGCTTGGGATAACGTTGCAGATCGCTTTAACTATGCACCGGACAACTTCCTGCAGCTGCCACAGGAGCGTTACTTGATTTCCGCTCTGTCACACTATGACATCAATGAAAAGGCGACCGTCTACGGCGAATTCGCTTTTTCCCATAACAAGGTTCCCCAGGAACTGGCTCCAACACCTGCGTTTACGTCAGTCTTTGTTAACCCTGAGAGCGCTTTTTTCGGCGACGACGTGAAAGAAGCACTTCGCGGCCAGCAGACCTCCGATACCAATGGTGATGGCCTCATTGATGACAACGATAACGTGTATATGTATATCGGTCGTCGCATGGTTGAAAACGGCTCTCGTCAGTCGATTGATACCCGCGACGGTTTTCGCATATTGCTCGGCGTTCGCGGCGACATCAACGACAACTGGAGCTATGATGCATACTACAGTTTCGCTGACCTGGAGCGCTCCACCCAGCTGAACAACGACGTGTCGAACAGCAAGTTCCAACAGGCTATCGCTGTGACTGATGACGCCACGGCCTGTCAGGACCCCTCCGGTGGTTGTGTCCCGCTGAACATCTTCGGTGCGGGTAATATCACGCAGGAAGCCGTCGACTTCATCAACATTGGTGCGACCAACATAACCAGTATTGAACAAGAGGTGATTCAGCTATCCGTGACCGGTGAGGTGTTCACCCTCCCGTTCTCCAATTCTGCAGTCGCAGTAGTTCTTGGCTACGAGCGCCGTGAGGATTTCTCAAATTTCAGACCGGATACATTCTTGGCTTCAGGCGATGTGTTGGGTTTCAACGCTGGCCTACCCACAAGTGGTGGCTTCGATGTTCAGGAGTTCTTCGGCGAGGTTTCAGTTCCTTTGCTACAGGATAAAACGGGCATCCGCGACCTGACGTTCTGGGCAGCGGCTAGAGTCTCAGACTATTCCAACATTAAATCTGATGTTACCTCTTGGGCCTCGGCTCTCAATTACGCCCCGACAGACACTTTGAACTTCCGAGTGGGTTACCAAGAAGCAATTCGCGCGCCGAATGTGGATGAATTATTCGGGGGTTCTGCGAATGGATTCCCCGCCGCCACTGACCCTTGCTCTGCAGATGGCTTCCAGGCCGGGATAACCAGTGCTGCGCTTTGTGAAGCAACAGGTGTCGCTCCAGGACAAGTGGGCCAATTCGCCCAGGCCAACGCACAGATCGAAGGGACATTCGGGGGCAACCCTGATCTTACTGAAGAAACTTCAGAGACCTTCACCATCGGTGTCGTATGGCAACCCACTGACAACTTCGATGTTTCCTTGGATTACTATGAGATTGAGATCGAAGATGCGATTGATGTACTTGGTGGCGGACTCGGCAATACCTTGGCTATCTGCTACAACACCGTGCAAGACCTCAACTCGGAGTTTTGTAATACGATACAACGTCGCCCGGATGGCAACGTCAACAATGTCTCCATCCTGAATGCCAACATTGGTATTATTGAAACTTCAGGTGTAGACCTGAATGCTCACTATTCGACTGATTTCGGTTGGGGCATTGGTGGTCACGGTTCTACGCTTAACCTTGGTTTCAGCGCGACATTCCTGGACAAGTATGACACCACGCCGGTCGCAGTATTACCGAATGATGTCAATGAATGTGCGGGTGCCTACGGTGCAACTTGTTTCGCTCCCCGTCCGGAAGTTTTGTGGAACTTAAGGTCTACACTGTACACCGGTGACTGGACATTTACGGCGTTGCTGCGTTTTATCGACGAGACCGAAGATGACCAGATCGCACTCGGAACGGCTGTTAAATCTGATTTTGCAGAACCGGAAATTGGTGCAGAGTACTATCTTGATATCGGCGGTGCATACCAGTTCTCCGACGGCTTTTCTATAAACGTGGGCGTCAGCAACGTGCTGGATACCGAACCTAATCAAATCGGAGACGCTTCCAATAGCCAGGGAAATACATGGCCGGAAGCCTATCCGTTGTTCGGGCCTCGTTTCTTTGCGAGCTTTTCCTACGAGCTCTAATTTGAAATGAAATAGAGCTATAATTAAAAACGGCGAGTGTTCCTCGCCGTTTTTTTTACTTTGAGGAATGGTAACGAATGACCGTTCAAAATGCCGCTCGCTTTCAACGACTGTTGCAGCAGCTGGCTCAATCCGTACAAAAAAAAGATCCATCTGCTATTGGTAAAATACTATCTTTGTTGGCTAAAACCCCCAAAGAGCCCAACCTGTTGCACCTGGCTGCATTGGCATATCTGGGAAACGGAGAATATAAGCGGGCAATCGAGTACTTTGAACGCTCCTTACAAAGTCATAGCAAACAACCGGAGCTACACAATAATCTTGGCAATGCCCACAAGAGCGCCGAGGATTTCACCAAGGCAGAAAAACACTACCGTACAGCGCTTGCCATGCAACCGGAATTTCTGGATGCACTGAGAAATCTGGGGCTGCTGTTGATCAAACTGGAGCGCTATGCCGAGGCAGATCAAACCCTGCAACAAGCGCGAAAGCTGGCTCCAGAGGACGTGGTGGTACTCACTTCATTGGGCAATATGTGCCGGGAGCAGGAGTTGTTCATCAACGCTGTCGATTACTATCAACAGGCGTTGTCGATAAATCCCAATTATGTGAACGCGCTTCACAACCTCGGCTTGTGCTACAAGTATCTCGAGCAAGCGGAAACGGCCATCGATTATTATATGCGGGCACAGGCGCTGGCGCCCCAACTAGCCGAAATTGATCTGAACTATGGTAACGCTTTGTTTGAACTGGCGCGTTACGAAGAGGCCGAAACGCAATACCAAAGCGCAGTGAAAAAAGCTCCGCTACTAATCAGCGCTCATGAAACACTGAGCGAGCTGTATTGGCAATTGGGGCAACGCCACAAGATTGATGAAAGTTATTTACGGGCGATGAAAACAGCACCGGACCACCCGGGGTTGCGACTGTCACTCATCAGATTACTTATTGCCGCTGGTGATTTTGATTCTGCGAAAACACTGGCTGGGGAATCACTTGAGAGATGTCCGGGGCCGGAGTTATATCAGGCTCAGGGAAAGTTGTTCGCCAATGAACTGGATTATCCCAGGGCGCGAGATAGCTTGCAGAAATCTCTTTCCCTAGCGTATAGCCTGGACACTGCCCAGGACCTTAGCAAAATTCACATATTGGAGGGGAACTACGATCAAGCCGAGCAGCTACTGAGCGTTGCACAACAAAGAGAGCCCGATGATCAGTTAAGTTGGGCCTTGAAAGGACTCTGCTGGCGGCTGTCGGACGACCTACGATACCAATGGTTGATCGACTACGAGAAATATATCCAGGTATATGTCTTACCAGCCCCCTCCGGGTATTCCAGTCTGGAAGTGTTTTTGGAGGAACTGGAGGCTGTACTGCTGAGTATGCACAGTACTAAATTTGCGCCCTCGCAACAGACGCTAAAGCATGGCACTCAGACCCCGGGACGACTCCTGCACAAAAAAAATCCTGTCATTGCGCTGTATAAAACGCTATTGGAAGATGCAGTGCACGAGTATATCGACCATTTGCCGGAAGATGATGAGCATCCGCTGCTGCGTCGAAAGAGCCACGACTTCATGTTTGCTGGCTCTTGGTCGGTAAAGCTGGGCAGCGGAGGATTTCATGTGAATCATGTGCATCCCCAGGGCTGGATTAGTTCTGCTTGCTACATTTCCATGCCAAAACAATCCCGGGCAATGGAGGGGCTGGACGCCGGCATCAAATTTGGAGAAAGCGGCTTGGGTTTGGGGGAAAGAGAAATTACTGAGCGCTTCATTCATCCGCGGGCTGGGCAGCTTGTGCTATTCCCGTCGTACACCTGGCACGGCACCTACAGCTTTGAATGTGACCCGAAGGACTACCGTCTTACGGCTCCCTTTGATGTCATTCCAAACTAACTTTTAAGGGGATCCTTTCCTGTTCTTAGCCATCCCGTGATGGAGTAGCGTGACGCGCCAGCAAAAGGCGTGACGTAAGACACAGAGTGAGTTTTCGGAACCCTAAATACATTCAGTGCATTAAATTTCGGCATGAATGCTTCTTCCACATGGCCATCGCTGTCAAAAAACTGCAGGGCGCCCCCCCAGTTGCGATCCCAATTAGGCGTCATGTTTAGCACATACGCTGCGACACGGTCCTTACCATAGACATTGTCGTCGTGGTAATTCAGAAAATGTCCCGAGGAGTAGCAGGTGGCTTGCGCATCGGCGAAGCCTATTTCTGGCTCAGAGGTCAGGGTCCTGCAGAAGCCCAAAAATTCCTCGCCGTTGAGGAACTCAAAAATCGTATTAAAAAAGTGATTCGGCATCAATTTCTTGTGATAGACATCGTAAATAGGAATGTTTTTATTCAAGTACTGAAAGCCAACTTGAGCCTGGGAATACACGATTTTGTGAAAGTCTGCCAGCTGCTTTTCGTCTAGCAGCGATAAACTGTCGGCATCGGCGTCGGTGTGCTTCTTGTTGGTCTGGAAGACCAGGTTCCATTTTTCTTGCTTGCTCAAACAATCGAATACCTGTTGCGCCGATCCCTCCGACAAAATATCGGGGATATGGACGCGCCCGCGCGCTTCAAAGGAATCGTTCCAGTCGCGGGGGGAGACCTGATCAGATAATTTCACGGGATTAATTTTCTGCTATTATTTGGCGCAAGCGAGTGCTGAGCTGACTCGGTAATTATAGTACATGGCTAACTGTCATGGTATCAAGAGACGCATGCATGGGGTCAACAAGCTTATCGCTAGCTGAAGCTGCTCACCAGCGCGGAGATCTTGTCGCGGCCAAGCAGCTCTATAGCCGCGCCCTTCGGGAAGACGACAATAGCGCCGGTGCCCTTTACGGGCTAGGTACTATTGCTCTACAGCAAAAAGATTCCGACATCGCCCGGGAGTTGTTGGCAAAGGCGTCAGCCATTCAACCGCAGGCCGCTGATATCGCATTCAACTATGCCGTCTGCCTAGAACGGGCAGGAGAGCATGGTCTTGCAGTTACCGAGGCTTTACGAGCAGCTGAGCTAGCTGCTACGGACGAAGATTTTTCGAATACCATCTGTCAGCTTTTGCTAAAGCTGGACCAGGCCAAAGTAGTCCTCCAGCTCAAATCCAAACACCAACATCAGCGCAGCAGTAGCCGCATATTGGCAGCAAAGGCATACGGTTTTCTGGGAGAATGGGACAAAGCCGTATCGCTGCTGCGGGCGCTGAGTGCTGCACACGCGAATGATTCCAAGATATGCCGGGAGCTATCAATCGCGGCGGGCCGGCTTCGGGATTATCCATTGGCGATTGACAGCTACCGGCGTTATCTCGCACTTATTACTCCCCAAGCCCATGACTATTTGAAACTTGCCGATCTGTACCTAATCGCCCGCGATTTAGACAACAGTACTGAACAGCTGTCACTGGCTGCGTCATCAGGAGCCTGCGGGGCGGATTATCAAATATTAAAAGCGCGTTTGGAGCGGTTGAATGGCGAGAACCGACTCGCCTGCCTCAGTAGTGAAGAAGCTCTGGACCTGCAACCAGGCAATGTCCAGGCATGGAAGATTCGTATAGAGACCGCGGACACGGAAGAACTTCGCGATTTGATTCCGCGCATTAATACTAAAGTAGACTTCGCGGCTATCAGTCAGCACGAGAAGGTAACGATCCACTATGCGCTGGCAGATGCTTACCTGAGACTGGGCGAGCAGGCAGAGGCTTTTGCTAAACTGAAGACAGCAAACGGTCTGCAAAAGTCGATTTTGCAGAGCAAACAGGCCGACTATAGTTTTACCCAGAGTCAATTTAAGACCGACAGCACTATCGAGCATTTTCAAAAAATATTTTCTCACGCAAATGCTATACCCGATGAACCCACGCCTATTTTTATTGTTGGTATGCCGCGCTCGGGCACAACGCTTATGGAAAGATTGTTATCTCAAGTGGAGGACGTGACCGCCGGTGGTGAAATCGAGGTGATGGGATTCCTGGCAACACAATATCGAATGGATGTAAATAACAGGCGCAGCCCGCTGCCGGCGTCTATGACGTCAGTACAGTGGGAGGAGATCGCACGGCAGTATTACGCACGGACACCCAGTTCGAAACAATATCTTGTTGACAAGCTGCCGCATAATTTTAATCACGTCGGTATGATTCTTTCGCTTTTTCCAGAAGCGAGAATCCTTCAGATGCGGCGCGATCCCAGGGACGTATGCCTATCTATTTACTCGCATTCATTTTCAGAAGGTCACAGTTACGCCATTGATTTTGACGCTATGGCACATACCTTTAAATTGAGCAGACAGCTGATGGATCATTGGGCGCAGTTGGCCCCGGACCGAGTGTTGAATGTTAACTACGAGAGCCTTGCTGCCAATCCCTTGGTTGAGGGCAGGAAAGCGGTGGAGTTCTGTGGTTTGGAATGGAGTGATCGATGCCTGGATTTTTATAAAAACCCCGGCGCCAGCTTCACCTTCAGTGAGATGCAAGTTAGAGAGGCCATCTCAAAAAAACGTGTCGGTCGTTGGAAAGAGTATGAAGAAGAACTGGGTGGAATGTTTGCTGCGTTAACAAAGTACGGCTTGTTGTAGAGGTTTATGCCTCCTCGGGAAGGCAGCGCGCGGAAAGCCAGTCCAATCTAGCTTGAATAGTACGCCGAATCGCCTCTTGTTCTCCCATCGCAAGGTCAGGGTGCCATATTGAAAAAATCAAAACGACTCGTACATCTGCACTGTCATTGACAGCTTCGTGCAAAAACGTGTCATCAAATTGTAAGACCTTACCCTCTGTCCATATGTGCTTTTCGCCGTTAACGGTAAGCCAGCATTTGTCGGGAACCACGAGTGGTAGATGAACTGTCAAACTGTGGTTCGACAAACCGTAATGGGGGTTTATCCGCTGCCCGGGTTTGAGTACTGAGAAGAATACCTCGTACGGTTGTTCGGATAAGCCGTACAGAGGAACTCCGGCAAGGGCAGAGTGTGTTTTCGGAAACAACGGCAGAATATTTGCCTGGCCCTCGCCGTCTTTGAACAAGTCCAGCGCGGTCCAGTCCAGGGACCCAACCAGGGAGCCGAATCCGGCCTGTGGTGACATCTCCGAAGATAAGTAGGGTCTACCTAAATCAGCGATAAGGGGCATCGCCGCCACGAGCTCCTCTTTAATGTTTCCTGCAGCTTCCTCCAGTTGCCCGATCCAAGGCAACCATTCCCTATTGATGTTGGTAGGCAGGCCAGGAATATACAATAGTTGTGGTTTTTGCCCCGAATCTGGAAAACGAAAGGGCTTGTCATGGGTGCGGGTCCATATCGCCTCCGCAATACGTCTGTCATTTTCATCCGGGCCCACCGCACGTCGATGGAGTTCACTCAGATGGGTTCGCACTGCATGCATTGCAGCATCAAAGCGAAGCCGGGTTTCAGGCGATAGTGACTGGATTTCCCCAGGTGCAGTGGTTACTTCAATCAGCTCTATACCCAGTGAATAAAGAGGCAGCGCTTCTGCCACACGACCTAGTTTCGCAAGCCAGTAGCCTGCATACAGGTAAGCCAGCGGGTTGGTAGGGGAATACGTGAGGCACTTAAAATGCGCAGCCGTCGCATTTGCCTTAACACCGATTTGCTCTTCCACCACCGCCAAACGGTGGTGGACTTCAGCGTTTTCCGGCTTGCCGTCAGACAATACGCGAAGCAGCCGCAATCCGTCCTGGTCGTTACCTACCGAAAATGCCCGCTGTATTTGCGACTCGAGCTCACGGCTGTCCATGCCGGCTAATCAGGTTGCTGGGAAATCTGACTGCGCTCGAGCAGGCGGTTCCAGTTCTCCATGGAAGAAAGGTGCGCAAAGATAAAAGACAGATAACCTTTTGAATGCAACTCGTGCAACTGTTCAGGGCTCAATGATTCGAGCTTCTGTCCATCGACAGCGTAATAGGTTGCCAACGATCCAGACTGGGGATCAGCTTGTGTAGTAGCACTCTGAAGGGATAGTAGGTTCAGTTCTTTGAGTTTCGCCGTAAATTCGTCGGTACGCCGTCGCTCCGCTTCATACTGTCCGCAAAAATCTACCATGCTCTGGGTATTTTGCGATAGTTCATCGCCTTCAAAAAATGCGTGGTCTGGCAGATCCGATATGGCAGTTGAAGCGCGGTCAATGACCAGTGCGAATTTTTCATCCGCCGCCGCAGCGAAAGCAAAGGGATAACGGCGTAAATAGGACGGAACATAACAGTACGCCTCCCAATTGCCTTGATCATCAACAAATAAATTGTCTTGGTCATTGATCGACAAAGCCGCGAGTGGCTGGGCGCCGTCTTCGCCGGAAAATACAACCGGATAGTGTTTTTGCGCGGAAGGTATCTCTGCGGCGAGCAAGGGAACTGACATGATCCCGTGGGCAAATTGGTAGGGTTTGTCGGGCGCGGTCATACCCAGGTGGCCGTGGTCTTCTTTGGTGAGAAGCTCGGGCTGCTGGTACAGAAACATCTTCCCCTGGGGAAGATCCAGCGATACCTCACCAGTGGCAAATTCGGTTGTGCTCATTATATAAACTCAGTGATTTCAGTTACTTTACAGCGTAATGATAGCGACATAAGCAGGTTCTGACATCTACTTTTTCCTGCCTGCAAGCTGCCAGCCGATCAAGTCTCCCCCATTGCTATCTCCATCAAGTTTGAGGGTCTCGAAAAGCTCAATTTCGATTCCTAGCTTGCGTAATATGAGCTCTAGCTCGTGGGCGCGCTCGACATTCAGCGCTGCACTTTTCAGTTGTTGCAATCGCGTTTGCTCTGCAACCAATCGCAGTCTCATACTATACGCTAGGGCCGTCGCGTGGTCCGGATTGTCGGCCATACCTACGATAACTTGGTTAATACCATTGAAAATCTGACCGCTGATGTGGGGAGTCTTGCCGTTCTTTTCCTTCAGGAACTGTTGCCCTGCTACCTCCAGGTCATTCACGCTGGCTTGGCCGGCCACATACCCAATGACACTTGATATTACGCCATTGGGAATCAGTAATCGGGCGATTTCAGCTAGCGTTTCTGTGCTCGGGCGTACTATTTCACTATCCTCATGGTGCATCAGTAAACGTATGCTGCCGAACTTTTTCAGAACTCGGACTGCAGAACTGCACGCTTCGTGTATCGGGGCGTACTCGAGGCCGAACTGACTTGTTACTACGTCAAATGATTCAGGCTCGAACGGTAGCGCACAAATATCGACATCTGGCATGAAACGGACTGATGCCAGCTCATTGGCCTTACTGAGATACTTTGCCGGTTCTATTTGTGCTTTATCCACAGCGACAATTTCGAGGCCTGGATTGCCCGCCAGCAGCAGGCGGGGAACCGCTCCGTTGCCGGAAGCCAGGTCCAGAACTGTGGCAGCATGATCCAGCTGTGAGGCGAAGCCCCGCCAAAACTCTACTATTACCCGGGTATCTTCGGAAGATCGACTAGCGATACAACTTTCCAAATTGTCGTTTTGCCAATAGAGCGACCAGGGGTCTATTTCCATCGGTTTTGCGTCACGCATGTTTGGGCTGTCCTTGGCCACGAATAGTCAAAACCTCTGACTCAGCTTTGTATACCAGAACTGGCCCTTAAGTTCGTGGGTTCTGCCATCGATACTATCGTTGAATGCCGAGGTGGCCAGGGGTGCTTCTTCATCCAGGAGATTGTCCACTCCGATTGTCCATCGCAAGCCCTTTAGCACTTTAAATGTATAACTGAGTTGAACGTCGTGGACCATCCATGAATCGATATCGCGGCGCTCGGTGGTTCCTGGGATGACCTCTTCCAGGGAACTGATAAAATGCATTTCGTAGCTGCCTCGCCATCTTTTGTTGTTCCACTGCACGCCAAGTTTGCCCTTCCACTGAGGTATTCCGCCCAGACCCTCTGACGCTTTGTCCTGGAAGGTTCCTGCCAAGTCCAGCTCTGGTGCAGTCGCATCCAGCTTGGATTTGTATTTATGGATATAGGTGGCGCTTGCCGTAAAAGATAACTGGCCCCAGGGACGCTTTTGGTGGTGGTAAGTTAATGAGAAGTCGCTGGCGCTGATCTTCCTCTTTCCCACATTCAGGTTGATAGCTTCAACGAGTTGTAGGTTACCCATAGGGTCGCGCAGAATCTGATCGCTCAGACTTCCCGTGAGGGCGTTCTGATTGACGATAAACTGAGCGCTTGAATCGACTACGTTGTCCTGATTCAATCGAAAGAAGTCCACCGAGGCTGTAATTCCAGGAAACTCAGATGGGGTCCACAGCAGGCCTATTCCGTAGGATTTAGACTCTTCCGGTTCAAGTTCCTCATTGCCGCCTATGACGGTTAAAAATTGATTTCTCGTCGGATCTGCCTGTTGTAGGCAGCCGGGCAGCACACCCACATTTTCGATCTGGGTGCAGGGGTCGTCGAGAAATGCCTGGCTTTCGGAGGCACCCCGGAAAAGTTCGTTCAAGCTGGGCGCCCGAAATCCTCTGGAGTAGTTGAGGCGGACCAGATAGGAAGAGTTGGCGGCAAATCTCAGGCCCAATCTTGGGTCTGTGGTACTGCCGAAGTCACTGTAGTCGGAAAAGCGTAGGGCTGCCTCGAGATCAAGCGTGTAGGAACCGTCCGCACTTTTCCACGCGGGAACCAGGGTCTCCGCATAGAGCTCTGCGATTTGCCGGTCTCCGCGGGTCGGCTCAAAGTTGCTGCCCCCGAGCGTGTTAATTGATGCTATGGAGTTGCTGGGTTTCTTGCTTGTGCTCTCATTTCTATACTCTGCTCCTAAGGCCAATGCAAAGCTGCGGCCATGGAAGTTTAAGCTTTCGTTACTGACATTTAAGGAGATTGTCGATAGCTTGGAGTAACCACTCACTTTGCTTCTAGCCCTTATAAATTCTAGCTGTTCGGGAGTGATACTGCCTGCGGGACCAAGTAGATTGATGGGCACACAGCCGCCATTCAAGACATCTTCACAGTTTTGCGCAGGGCCCAAGCCCAGCTGTAAGTTGTCTGCATTGACCAAATTGAATAAGGTTTCCGTGGCTTTACTGCGGCTCCAGTTATAGCCGATGTCCCAGTTCCATTGCTCGAACAGCCCTTCTACTGCTGCGCTAAACCGACTGACCTCTGAATTGTTTTTCTGAAGGCGGGGTGGGAGTTCTACCAAGCGTCGCCTGGCATCTTCGATGTCGACCCCGAACGGGTTGAATTCATTAGTCTGCGAAATGGTCAAAGGAATTCGTTCGAAGGCAGTGAATATCGGCGTGGGCGCCAGGGCAGCTTCGGCTTCGGACTCAAGGTATTGAAACTCAAACAAGCCTGAAATGCGCTCCGTAAAATCGTAGGTGATGTTGCTGTAAACGCTGGTTCTGTCCAGTGGCACGACCGCTTTAGTAAACGCCCGGAAATCGAACAGATCCTCGTCAGTTGCCTGGCGGTATTGTCCTTGGTCGAGTATCACTGCCGTATCTCCGGGAAGTCTGACTCTGGCTGTTTCTGTCGCACTAGAGCGCAGGTCAGCGCCCCCCATAGATCGGTTGTCAGCACTTCTTGATACCCGCCGATCTCTGCTGGCTATGTCCCCCTGTCCATAGTCGGAGATGTTGATAAAAAAAGACCCGTTGGGGAGAGCGGTACCGTATTGCACCGTTTGAGTTCTGGTCTGCAAATCTCCGCGAGAGGTCTCTCCGTAATAGGTTTCTGCTAGTAGTCCGTTAAAGTCCTGCTTCATGATGATATTGACGACGCCTGCGATGGCGTCTGACCCGTAGATGGCTGACGCTCCGCCCTTGAGTATCTCGATTCTCTCGACCGCTGCTGGTGGGATGCTGTTCAAATCAACGGATTCTCCCGCCAGCCCATCATTGGCGACTCTGCGGCCATTGATTAGAACCAGGGTGTTGCTCGAGGGCAAGCCGCGCAGGGTGACCGTGGCGGTGCCATTACCGCCATTTGAGATTGCGGTGCTGATGGAGTTACCTGAGACAGCGGGAACAAACTTTAACAGTTCGCCCACACTTTGAGCGCCACTGCGCTCTATATCGGGTGCTGAAATGATATCAACGGGTGAGGCCTGTTCGTATCGGGTGTGGCGGATTCTGGAACCCGTCACTCGGGTTCCGTAGACGTAAGTTTGTCCTATTCCCGGATCGTACACGGGATGTTTACTCAGTACTTCTTCAGAGGACGCGCAGTTGTCCGCAAGAGCATCACTTTCTTCGCAGCGAGCTTCTAAAATCGCAATAATGTGCCCTTCAACAAGCTCCCAAGTTAACTCCGAGGGTTGTAGCAATATGCGGAGTACCGCAGATAGTGTGCCCTCACCTATGAAAGGAGGCGCCACTATATTGCGAGTTACACTGTCAGAAAAGACGATGGCTCTGCTACTTTGTTGGCTAAATTGGATGAGTGCATCCGGGAGATATCGTGCGTCTATCGCGAAGTTGTAAAGGGCTGACTCAAGAGGAGCGGCGTCGCTTTTTGATGCATTGAGGTCCTGCGCCCATGTGCTTGAGACGAGGCTGCAATTGAGTATCAACCAGGCGATAGACCGGCTCGCAAAATGCCGGATGTTCCTCGCTTGGCCCCCTGTAAGCCTCGCATATGCCAATGTAGTGAGCCCGGTTACGGTTTTCCCGTAACCCTTCAAAGAATAGTTTTAAGTTGAGAGATGTAGGGCGCTTGCCCACAGAGACGTTATAGCTTACTGGCTGGTTTTGAGCAACTGAAGAGTGTCCTCGCCCAATTCTACGACCTGTAGGCCCAGGCTCAATTCGAGGGCGCGTAAAAGGGACTCAGGCTGATCCAATTCGAAAACTCCGGAGAACGTCAAAGACGCAATGTTGCTATCTGCTATCAGTATCCGGGTCTTTCGATAGCGTTCCAACTGAATGACCAGGTCTCGAAGAGTCATCTCTTTGGCGATGAGCTTGCCGTTTTGCCAAGCTATGTGACTGGCAGTGTCGACAGAGTCGGTCGGTTCCAGGCCGTCTCTGGTGGCGCGTAAATACTCGTTCGCATGTAACACTTCAATGGCGGGAGCGCGCGCGCCTGTAGCTACCAGTTCGGCCACCTGAATGATGCCTTCAGTGACGGTGATATCTGCGCTATCGCCATTGCGGAAGATGTTAAATGCGGTGCCCACAGCAGTGACTTTTGCAGTTCCTGCATTGACCTCGAAGGGCCGTTCGGGGTTTTTGGCGACCTCGAAGAAGGCCTCACCTTGAATCAGCTTAATCCTGCGATAGTTGTTTGAGTAATTAACCCTAATCTTGCTATTGGTATTGAGGGTAACAACCGAGTTGTCTTCCAATGTATACGCACTGCGCTCACCAATGGCAGTGCGGAACTCCAGTGCCCTGTCCATAGAGGATGACGCGGGCCACAAGAAAAAGGCCAGGGCAAAACTGGCGGCAACTGTCAACGACCCGGCCAGCCAGCGGCTTGCATTGGCTGCGGTCTGGGATTTTTGAAGGGGGATCGGCATTCTCTTTACGCTGGCCAAGTCATCCCACATATTGAGCATTTCATCCATGGCTTTTGAGTGAGACTCATCCTCCGCCAGCCACAGGGCAAAATCGCCTTTTTCACTGTCAGTTGCGGCGCTCGAGCGCATCCGAGCAATCCAGCCCAGAGCTGTATCGCACAGGCGATCTTCGCTACTCATAATGTCCCGGTTCATCCTTGGTTCCTAAGTGCTCTTTTTGTTCGGTTTGACCCACCTTATGATGCTGAAGCCTCTTTTGCTTAAGCTGTGAGCTGTTCATTAGTGTGACGAATAAGTTTGAAGTTCCCTCAATAACACAATTTTCGACCACTCAATCGTCATCTGGGTAATAGGTGGCCAACCTTCTTCGGCAGTGTTTAAGTGCCTCGAGAATATATTTCTCTACACTCGACACTGAGACTTCCATTTCTACCGCTATTTCCTGATACGACAGCCCGGTGTGTCTGTGCAGCAAAAAGGCCTGGCGGACCTTGAAGGGCAGCTCATCAACCGCTTTATAAATATCGGCAAGCTTCTCTTGGGCGTCAAGTATTTTTTCAGGGGATACAGCGCTGGCATTGCCATCGAATGGCTCCCCACCTTCGATCAGGCTCTTTTCCTTTTTCAAAAAACGGAAATGCAAGGTTCTTCTGCGCAATTGATCGATCGCCAGGTTACTGGCTACCTGAAACAAAAATGCGCGGGCATTATCGAGGTTTTCCGGTTGTTCCATCCGGTGTAGGCGCAGGAACGCGTCTTGTGCTACCTCAGCTGCGTCTTCGGGGCTGTCGAGTTTTCTCGCGAGGTATTTTTCCAAGGCGGAGCCGTGCTGGGCTACCAGCTCGACAATAAATTGATCTTTGTTGTTATCCACGCGGTTTGGAGTCTTACTCTTAGGACGCAGCTGCGAATTTATCGATTGTGACAGACCCTAGAACAGTACGCGAGCGCGTATGGTGCCTTGCACGTTCGCCAGCTTTTCCAGGGCGATGTCGCTGTATTCGGCGTCGGTATCGATCACAACATAGCCGATAGACTCCGTTGTTTGAAGATACTGTGCACTGACGTTGAGATTATTCTCTGAAAACACGCTGTTAATTGCGCTCATGACACCGGGCACATTGTGGTGGATGTGCAACAGCCGGTGACAGCCCTCGTGTTCCGGGAGCGCAACCTCGGGGAAGTTAACGGAAGAAATCGATGTACCGTTGTCACTGTATCGAGCCAGCTTTTCGGCAACTTCCATACCTATATTCTCCTGTGCCTCGACCGTACTGCCGCCGATATGAGGCGTGAGAATTGCGTTATCAAATTCGCGTAGTGGCGATATGAACTCATCTGCATTGGAGCGAGGTTCTGTTGGAAACACGTCGATACCGGTGCCACCGAGGTGGCCACTTCTAAGACTGTCGGCAAGTGCGTCGATATCAACGACTGTCCCTCGAGAGGCGTTGATCAAAATGCTCCCGAGAGGCATCTGTGCCAGTTGTGCTGCTCCAATCATATTCTTAGTGGAGCCGTTTTCGGGAACGTGCAGGCTGACTACATCGGAATTTGCCACCAGGTGGCTCAGGCTGGGTACTTGTCTGGCGTTGCCTACGGGCAATTTGTTGACCACATCATAAAATTGAACCTGCATACCCAGACTCTCCGCGATCACCCCCAACTGCATGCCTATGTTTCCATAGCCGATAATACCCAGGCGTTTGCCTCTTATCTCGTAGGCATTGAGCGCTGATTTCTGCCACTGTCCCCGGTGCGCAGCTGCATTCTTCTC
>JBLGAR010000088.1:0-19044 GCA_047612385.1 Cryomorphaceae bacterium
GGAGCTGGTTGAGGATCAGGCCACTAGCCGAAAAAAATATGCCAAATTGATGGATGCGAAGCAACATTCTTGCATGGCACAACTCGAAGCAGACTATATGGTCAGTCACAAAATCGGCGATATCTATCTGTACTATTTTACCCGCGTGCGACCCGGTGCCGGCGGCGAGTTACTGGGCGCTTATCACGGTGCTGAACTTCCCTACGCTTTCGACACCCATGATGATTGGCTTAGCGGCGATAAGATTGATGACGATCTAAGCGAAGCGCTTATGAATTACTGGCTGAATTTTGCTCGCACCGGAAATCCAAACGCACAGGACCTGCCGCATTGGCCCCAGTACAGACCCGACGCGCGGATCGCCATGGAACTGGGTAATACAGTCTCGCTCATGGATGCACCCAATAGGAGATTGTGTGACCTGCTTAAGTCGCTTGAGCCACCAATAAAAGCGCAGGGCGGCGAGACAGAGGACTAATGTTAAGTGTTTTGAAATTCAGAATTCCCGTCCGGGAATAGGCACTTCTGCACCTTGAGCTTCGGGTTCGTCGTCGGTCATCTGGGCTGGAAAGTTTCTTCCTAATACACTCACGTCACAGGCATCTTCAAGACGGCGAATGATATTGGGTGACAGCTCGCGCGGTCCGTATTTTTCGATACCGTCTTCGAAAATCTTCACCAGTAGAGGAGAGATATCCAGCGGAACGTTATTGCGCTGGGCCAGCTGATCGAAGATGCCGATGTCCTTGAGTACTAAATCCATCGTAAAGTTAATATCGCGGCTGCCGTTTAGAATAACCTGCGATTCGGTTTCATGGACAAAGGAGTTCCCCGAAGAAGCTTTGATCGCCTCGTAAGTGACGTTCATATCCATGCCAATTTTTTTGGCGACAACTAAAGCTTCAGCAAGCGCTGCGAGATGCGCAGTTGCCAGATAGTTAGTCATTACTTTCAGTATTGATGCAGAGCCTAATTCGCCTGTATGCAGGACCCGCCTACCCATGGTGGTAAGAACGGGAAGGACATGTTCAAAACCGACGCGGTCTCCACCAGCAAAAATGGCAATGTTGCCTGTTGCTGCGCGGTGGCAGCCGCCAGATACGGGACAGTCCAATGCGGTGGCCCCCGTTTGCTGAACTTTTTCTCCTATGCGCCTCACCTCCGCTTCATCGGTAGTACTCATCTCAAGCCATGTCTTGCCGGTGGCATCTTGCTCCGCAAGGCCCGCGATAATGCCGTCGGGAGATTCCATCACCGTAGCGCAAGCGTTGGGAGAGGGCAGGCAGGTAATAATGATGTCGACTGCCAGAGCTAGCGCTTTCGGAGATTTCGCAGCATTAGCGCCCCTAGCGACAAAGTCTGCCACCAACTGCTCGTCGAGATCCAGTACGGTTAAGTCAAAGCCATTGCGAAGTAGTGTGCCGCACAATTTACTGCCGACGTTACCGAGCCCGATAAAACCTACTTTCGCCGGGACATTTTCGTGCATTCTATGTTTGCTCCTACTCGGCTTTGTGGATCAGCCAAGACTTTAATAAAAAACTATTCGATACTACAGCCGAATTCTTCTCCAGCATCTAAAAGCCAACGCGCCAGGTAATCGGCAAAGCTGCGGCGAATGACAACATCAAACGATCCGTTTTCTCGCCTGCAAAACAGTGCGGTGGCTTTGGCAAAAGTTGTCTGCACGCATTCGTTGACTTTGAAACTATTGGGGTGAAAATCGTAGACGCTGGACTTTTTTAGTACTGAATCGACATTGGGTCCGCTGATGTTGATCAGAGTTTGGCCGCCGGTGACAATGGTTACGCTAAAGTGTCCCGTCAATACTTGGCGCAACTTTTCCTCTACCTGCGATTCTGTTTCCCCGTCAACCAGCAGCAGCCACTCGCCGGGACCTAGCCAGTAAAGGCTGGACCCTAACGGCGAGCTGCTAATGGAGGAGCTCCGTGGTTTTACGGGTAGCTTGATTCCCAATACCTGTTCAATGCCAGCCAGAAAATTCTGATTGCTCGCATCACCACGAATAACGAGGTGTCCCAGGGACCTAGCCTCGCGGATAATAATGGAGGGAGGTTGGTTGCCACTGCGCATCCCTGAAAAATAATGCAGAGCGGATTCGATATACACGCCTTCTCGGTTAACCGATTCTGACTGTTCAGACATTTTGTCGTTCCCCGCTCGGATCGTAGAACACCGAACTGACTATAGTAGAGGCGATAGTTCGACCATCAGCGAGAGGGCAGTGAACTGTCTCCCCAATGCGGTTCAGGCCACCTTTTACTACCGCTAATGCAATAGAGTGCTGTAGGTGGGCGCTGTAGTAGCTGGACGTAACGTGTCCGAGCATATCCATGGGAACATGTTGATTGGGATCATTAACGATCTGTGCGCCCTCGGGTAGAACTTCATTAGGGTCATTGGGCTTCAAACCCACCAATTGCTTTCGATTCTCGCGTTTGCTATCGCTTCTATCCAGAGATCGTTTCCCCAAAAAGCTGAAAGCTTTGTTCTTGCCGACTACCCAGTTCATATTTAAATCATGCGGAGTCATGGAGCCGTCTGTATCCTGCCCCACAATGATAAAGCCTTTCTCGGCCCTCAATACGTGCATGGTTTCGGTACCATAAGCGGTAATGCCAAACTCCTGCCCGGCTTGTATCAGCTGTTCCCAAAGATACTTGCCATAGTGGGAAGGAACATTGACTTCATAGCTTAACTCTCCGGTAAAGCTGATGCGAAAAATGCGTGCAGGAACTTTCGCTACGGTGCCATCTCTCCAGTCCATGAACGCGAATGCACTGCCGTCCAGGTCAATGTCCTGGCACACTTTGGCGATCACTTTTCTGGCGTTGGGCCCGGTAACTGTCGCGGTGGCCCAGTGGTCGGTAACCGAAGTGAAGTACACGTCCAATTCCGGCCACTCGGTTTGCTGCCATAACTCCAGCCATTCGAGTACGCCTGCTGCGCCGCCGGTCGTGGTAAACATTTGGTAGTGATTGTCACCGAGGCAGGCCGTTACTCCATCGTCAAAAACCATGCCGTCTTCTTTGAGCATGAGCCCATAGCGGCATTTCCCGGGCGCTAGTTTGAGAAAGGAGTTGGTGTAAATCCGGGTGATGAATTCTGCAGCATCGATTCCTTGTATGTCGATTTTTCCCAGTGTCGATGCATCTAGAATACCGACACTGTTGCGAACCGCCAGACACTCACGACTTACCGCTTCGTGCATCGATTCCCCGGTTTTTGGGAAATACCATGGACGCTTCCACTGGCCGACATCTTCCCACACAGCTCCATTGACTTCGTGCCACCGGTGCATAGGCGTATAGCGTTCGGGATCGAACAACTTACCTACGTCGCGCCCGGCGATGGTGCCGAAGGTGGTTGGCGTATACGCGGGTCTAAAAATCGTAGTTCCCGTTTCGGCGATAGTTTGTCCCGTGGCTTTGGCTAAGATTGCCATGCCATTGATGTTGCCGAGTTTGCCCTGGTCGGTTCCAAAGCCCATGGCGGTATAGCGCTTGGCGTGTTCGATCGAGTCGTAGCCTTCTCGTGCAGCGAGTTCGATGGCTCCAGCCGTTACATCGAGCTGCAGGTCTACGAACTGGCTGGGTGCGCGACTGGTGCTTTTGCTATGGGGTGCAAGAAACAGAGCGTGCGCTGGTTGTTGGGGTAATTCCTCGACTTTATAGCATTCGAGTTTTGTATCATCCGGCCGGAGCCCTGCGAGAGCAGCGAGCTCCGCTCCAGCCTGCGCTCCATCGGTCAGGCATTCCAGGAGAGTCCAATGCCCCTTTGCTGCGCCGACCGAGCGATGTTGATGCCCTGATTCTCCCGGCACGAAACCGATAATTTCTTCGTTCCAAACGGGTTTAACGCCCGTTTGTGAACTCAAATGAACCACTGGACTCCAGCCTCCCGAGCAGGCGATTAAATCGCACTCGATTCTGCGCGCTGCGCCCACAATTTTACTGGCAGTTGAATTGACCGGGGCGATAGAAGCACCGTTTACTCGCTTACTACCGTGGGCTTCAATTAGGGCGTGCCCGGTTATCACTTCTATCCCCAAGGTGCGAACGGCTTTGACCATTTCGCCATCGGATGTCTGCCGCGAATCGATGACTGCACAAACCTGGCGCCCTGCGCTATGCCAGTCCATTGCGCTTTGGTAGGCATTGTCATTGCTGGTGAACAAGATCATCCGCTCACCGGGTGTTACACCATAGCGCTTGACATAAGTTGATACGGAGGACGCGACCATCACACCGGGTATGTCATTGTTGGCAAAAACGATTGGGCGTTCGATGGCGCCTGTTGCCAACACCACCTGTTTGGCGCGAATACGGTGCAGGCGCTCGCGGCTTCGGGTGCCGGCACTGCGGCCCAAGTGATCGTTGCGTCGTTCAGCGATAGTTAAAAAATTGTGATCGTAGTACCCAAAGACAGTGCTGCGCTTCAGCACCTGTACATTGTCCATCGCAGATAATTGCTGCGCCACTTCGGCTACCCACTGGGCGGCCGTAGTCTCTCCGATGACAGCACTGGATGCCAACAAGCTGCCGCCGACTTCACTCTGCTCGTCAGCAAGAATGACTCGTGCACCTGCTCGACCGGCCCCCAGGGCCGCTGCTAATCCGGCCGGACCAGCTCCTACGATCAGCACATCGCAGTGCTGATTAAATTTGTCGTAAACATCGGGGTCAGCTTGCTCAGGGGATTTCCCCAGTCCGGCAGCTTTACGAATGAAATGTTCGTAGGTCATCCACAAGCGCTTTGGCTGCATAAAGGTTTTGTAGTAAAAGCCAGGGGGCATCAGGCGACCAAACTTACCCAAAAGCCCCATCACATCGTATTCGACACTGGGCCACCCCCCTACGCTGGAAGCTTGCAGCCCTTCGTACAACTCCACCTGGGTAGCTCTCAGATTGGGGATAGTCGTTGCGCCGGTGCCCACTTGCACGATAGCGTTTGGCTCTTCTGCGCCGTGCCCGACGACACCTCGCGGCCGTCCATACTTGAAACTTCGCGCAACAACATTAACGCCATTTGCCAGTAAGGCAGAGGCTAACGTATCACCCGGGTGACCTTGCAGGGCTTTGCCGTCAAAGCTGAAATTCAGCGTTTTGCCCCGATCTATGCGACCGCCTGTTTCGAGTCTGTTCTTTTGAATCGAGTTTTGCATTGGGTGTGGCCTCAGGCGCTCTTTTCAACGGTCGCTTTGGATACGACGCTGGGCTGTGTTCCCACGGGATAAGTTTCCAAAATTTGGTAGCTCACCGTGTCCCGCGTGGCGTTGAAGTATCTTCTGCAGCCGGCGGCGTGAAACCACATTTCGTGGTGAATGCCCCGGGGGTTTTTGCGAAAAAACAAATAGTCTCCCCACTGCTCATCTGTCAGGGCTTCCGGTTCGAGGGGGCGCTGAATATGAGCCTCGCCACAATAGTGAAACTCCTCTTCTTCGCGCAGTTGCTCGCAGTAAGGGCAGTGAATATGCAACATGGGTAAACTCCGATATTTCTGCAGCTCAGTGAGCGACGCCCGCAGCGCCGTGCTCATCGATAAGCGCACCACTGTTAAAGCGATTGATGGAGAATGGTTGGGCAAGGGGATGGGCCCGGCCGTTTGCCAGCGTGTCGGCGAATACGTATCCGGATCCTGGTGTGGCTTTGAAACCGCCAGTGCCCCATCCGCAGTTGAAGAACAGCCCGTCCACAGAAGTGTCGCTGATAATAGGGCAGGCGTCCGGGCAGGTGTCGACGACACCTCCCCACTGGCGGTTCATACGCACTCGGCTGAACGCGGGAAACAATTCGCAAATAGCTTGCAAGGTGTGTTCAATCACATGAAAAGATCCGCGCTGTCCATAACCGTTATAGCCATCAACACCGGCTCCAATAACCAGGTCACCTTTGTCGGACTGGCTGATGTAACCGTGGACGGCATTCGACATCACCACGGTATCCAGGCAGGGTTTAAGGGGTTCTGACACCAATGCCTGTAGCGGCCGAGATTCAATAGGGAGTCGCAGGCCCGCCATGGCCGCCATTATTCCCGAGTTGCCCGCGGTGACGCAGCCGACCTTGTTTGCCCCGATAAATCCCTTACTGGTCTCAACACCCACCACAGCGCCATTTTGTCTGCGGATACCGGTAACTTCACATTGTTGAATCAGATCTATTCCGTAAGCATCAGCGCCACGCGCATAGCCCCAGGCAACGGCATCGTGCCGAGCGGTGCCCCCTCTGGGCTGCCATGATGCTCCTAATACCGGATATCTGGCATCGGGTGAGATATTCAGCAGGGGAACAATTTTTTGTATTTCTTCAGGCGATAAGACTTCACCGTCAATGCCGTTGAGTCGATTGGCATTCACTCGTCTTTCAATGTCGCGCATGTTTTGCAGATTGTGGCCCAGGTTGAGAACGCCGCGTTGGCTAAACATCACATTGAAATTGAGCTCCTGGCTGAGGTTCTCCCAGAGTTTGAGAGATAATTCATACAACTGGGCCGCTTCGTCCCACAGGTAGTTTGAGCGAATAATCGTAGTGTTTCGCGCGGTATTGCCACCGCCCAGGTAGCCCTTTTCCAAAACAGCGACGTTTGTTATCCCGTGCACGCTGGCCAGGTAGTAGGCCGTGGCAAGACCGTGGCCACCGCCGCCCACAATCACAACGTCGTAGTGTTTTTTTGGCTCGGGGCTGCGCCAGGCGCGCTGCCAGTTCTCATGATAACTGAGCGAATTTTTCAGCAAGCTAAAGGCGGAGTAACGTGGTTTTTTAGGTTGCATGTGCACTCTCAGAACCTATGGGCCGGTGACGTACTATTTGAGCAGCACAAGGAGGGTGCATGCAAGACGTCAGCCTAAGTTTATTTGCAGTATCAGAGACTGACAGGCGGGCGTTTTACCAGCTGCATTTTGTCTCTTACCTGGGCTGGCGTCATCAAGTTTGCCCCCAAATTCGCTAAAATATTAGCCGACTTCTCAACCAGCTGAGCGTTGGTCGCTAATTTCCCCTGCTCTAGCCACAGATTGTCTTCCAGGCCAACGCGGACATTACCGCCGGCTAAAACCGCCGCCGCGACGAATGGCATTTCATTACGGCCAATCGAAAACGCCGAGAAGGTCCAACGTTTGGGTGTGTTGTTGACCATGGCCATAAACGTGTTGAGATCATCCGGTGCTCCCCAGGGTATGCCCATGCACATTTGTATCATCACCGGGTCCAGAATAATACCCTCCTCAACTAACTGTTTGGCAAACCACAGATGTCCCGTTTCGAACACTTCGATTTCTGCCCGCACACCTAGGTCTGTGATCATTTGACCCATCGCGCGCAGCATTCCTGGTGTGTTGGTCATCACATAGTCTGCCTCGGCGAAATTCATGGTTCCGCAATCCAGGGTGCAAATCTCGGGGAGACATTCAGCGACATGGGCCATGCGCTCGGTGGCGCCGACCATGTCCGTTCCAGCTTCCTTCAGTGGCAGAGGCGATTCAGGATCACCAAAGACTACATCGCCTCCCATGCCCGCAGTTAGATTGATGACGACATCGGTATCGGAGTCCCGAATGCGGTCTACTACCTCTCGGTACAGTTCAGGTCGACGGCTGGGAACGCCTGTGTCTGGCTCACGCACGTGACAGTGCACGATGGCGGCACCTGCTTTGGCTGCGTCTATGGCGCTCTCGGCGATTTGCTGTGGGGACCGCGGTACATGGGGAGAACGTTCCTGACTGCTGCCTGAGCCGGTGACGGCGCAGGTGATAAAAACTTCCCGGTTCATTTCAAGAGGCATCACAAATTCCCTGTTTTGTTTTCTCGCAAAACGCGATGTGCGTCTGCCTAACTGCTGCTTAGCAGCTTGCCTAGGCCAGCTACTTTGTGCTTTACCTAATGCGAATTAGATTGTACAAATTACGCAATAGTATGCAGCAATAACGGTGGGCGTGGATCAGGGACTGAGGCCTACCCTAAACCCTGTATTGGCTTTGCGTAAAATACTGGGCGATGAACCGTATTGTGCGGCGAACGCCCGACTAAAAGCGGACTGCGAGTTGAACCCGCAGCGCACGGCAATATCTTGCAAAGGCAGTGCCGTATCCAGGGCCATTCGATGTGCTTCGGCGAGGCGCAATTGGCGATAGTAGGATGCGGGTGCCCGGCCAATTACGCCTTGAAATAACATTTCCAGCCTTCGTCTGGAAAGACCGACTCTATCGGCTATAGCAGCAATGGTGAGCGACTCCTCGAGGTGAGATTCCATTTCCGAAATAGCTCGTGCCAGTTTGGGAGCGTATGTTTTCAATCGTGCTATCGAAACCAGGCTCTGTGGATCACCACCAGGTCGAGCGGCGTCATAGGTAAACGCGGCAGCCACACGCTCCGAGATATCCAGGCCACAGCGTGTGGCAATCAGGTGCAGCATCATGTCGATGCACGCCGAGGCACCGCCGCAGGTGAACATTCTTCCACTGATGACAAAGCGATCTGGCACAACGTCAATCTCTGGGTATCCCGAGCGCATCTCCTCGAGGTCTTCCCACTGGGTGGTCGCTCTATGGCCGTTCAGTAATCCAGTGCGAGCCAAGACCAGTCCTCCGGCATCGACACCACCGAGCGCGAGTGCCGAGGATGCCAGTTTGTTGATTTGTCGAAGGAGTTGCCTCGTTGCGTATTTTTGTAAGTTGAACCCCGCCACAATGAGCAGCGCCTGATTTGCCAAAGAGTTCGGCAATGGGTCCGCTGCGATCGACAGGCCAGAGGTTAGTTCGACGCTGCGGCCCTCGGGGGAGTGAATACTCCAAGTGAACAATTTCTTGTGCGAAACCCTGTTGGCTGCTCGCAGAGAATCTAGGGCTGCAGCGAACGCTAGCATGTTGCTGTCGGTTAAGACCAGTATTGCCATGTGCAATGGTTGTTGGGTTGGTGCAAAAATCATGTGTTCGCGATTTGTCGAATAAGGTTCGCAATTAGTAAAGCAGAAAAATAGCACCAGAGGCAAGCTGCACGAAGGCTATCGAGGGTGTCGTCATGGACTTCAAGTTAAGTGAAGAGCAGGAAATGTTGGTTGCGAGTGTTCGCCGCTTTGTCGACGAAGAAATACTGCCACACGAGCAACTTGTGGAAGATACCGATGAGGTGCCGCTGGAACTCAGAGCGAAAATTCTCCAGCGTTCGATTGAAATGGGTATTTGCGCTGCCAACATGCCGGAAGAGCTGGGGGGCGGCGGTCTCAGTGCGGTCTCTCTCGCGTTGCTCTACCGGGAGTTGGGTAGAGCGAACATGGGTTTGCAGTACAGCGTTCCTCGCCCTAGTAATATTTTACAGGCCTGCGTCGGGGAGCAACGTGAACGTTATCTCTATCCGTGTATTCGAGGCGAAAAAACCGATTGCCTGGCGATGACGGAGCCCGAAGCGGGCTCCGATGTGCGTGCCATGAACTGCCGTGCCGAGCGTCGCGGCGATAGTTTTCTTATCAATGGCAGTAAGCATTTCATCAGCCATGCGGACGTCGCGGACTTTGTCATTTTGTTTGCCGCTACAGGGGTCGATGAAACCGCGCGTGGCCCTCGTAAACGCATCACCACATTTCTTGTAGATATGGGAACCCCGGGCTTTGAGTTGCGCCCGGGCTATCACAGTGTGTCGCACAGGGGCTATCACAACTGCGTTTTGGAGTTTAACGACTGTGTCGTGCACGAAAGTCAGGTGCTCGGAGAAGTCGATGTCGGTTTTGCCGTGGCCAATGAGTGGTTGGGCGCTACCCGACTGGAAGTGGCAGCGAGCTGTCTGGGCCGTTGTGATCGCGCTTTTGAACTGGCTGCCGAACACGCGGCTCAACGGCGTCAGTTTAATCAGACGATCGGCTCTTTCCAGGGCGTATCCTTCAAGTTAGCGGATATGGAAGTTCGTCGTCGCGCGGCAGAGCTCCTGGTGTATTCGGCTGCGAGCAAGAGCGACGAAGGGTGCATGACGGATATGGACGCCGCTATCGCCAAGCTCAACGCGACTGAGGCCTTGGCGTTTATCGCTGACGAGGCACTGCAGATTCACGGGGGCATGGGGCTGATGAGTGATTTGCCACTGGAGCGAATTTGGCGAGACTCTCGGGTAGAGCGGATTTGGGATGGCACCAGCGAGATTCAAAGAATGATTATTGCCCGATCCATCTTGCGGCCTCTTGAGGGCAAGCGCTAATGGCGGAAGCTTCGCTTTCGCGCATACTGAACCCCAAATCTATTGCCGTCGTGGGCGGAGTGGATGCTGCCAAAGCGGTTCGCGAATGTCAGAAACTGGGATTTAAAGGCGAGCTCTGGGCCATTAATCCCGGGCGGACAGAACTGGCTGGCATCGAATGTTTCCCCCGTGTTGAGCGGTTACCCGGAGTTCCAGACGCCACCTTAATCGCCGTGTCGGCCAATGCGACTATCGAAGTGGTTTCTCAGTTAAGTGCGCGAAACGCCGGGGGTGCCGTCTGCTATGCCTCAGGATTTAGTGAGGCGGGTGAAGTGGGGCGCCAACAAGCTTTGTTGGAGGCGGCCGGTGATATGCCGTTTATGGGCCCGAATTGTTATGGCTTTATCAACGCGATGAACGGTGCGGTGCTGTGGCCCGACTGGCATGGTTTGCGACGGGTGGACTCCGGCGTCGCTATCATTGCGGGCAGCGGCAATCTTGCCGTCAATATTTCCATGCAGGATCGTTCCGTGCCTATCGCGCTGCTGGCTACCATCGGTAACCAAGCTTTGGTGGGGGCAGAGCAGCTCATGGCCGCGGTAATTGACGACGATCGTATATCGGCTATTGGAATGCATATTGAGGGGCTAAAAGACTTATCGTTGTTTGTGCAGCTAGCGCAGGTCGCAGCGCAAAAAGGCAAACCGGTAATCGCACTGAAAACAGGGCGTTCCGAAGTGGGCGCCCAGATCACCCTCAGCCACACTGCCACGCTGGCCGGTAGTGCGGATCTCTACGATGAAATGTTTACGCGTCTAGGTGTTGCTATCGTTCACGACCTTGAGACATTTTTGGAGGCGCTAAAACTAGTGTCGGTTACCGGGCCTCTCGGAGGTTCGCGCATTGCCTCAATGAGCTGCTCCGGCGGCGAAGCGTCGATGATCGCCGATTTGGCTCAGAACACGGTGCTGGAATTTCCGGCAGTAACACCCGAACAGAGCGCACAATTGCGCGAAACGCTGAACGACTATGTCGCCATTAGTAACCCCCTGGATTACCACACTTTTATCTGGGGTGATTACGATAAGCTCTATAAAACCTTTGTCGCGATGCTGCGCGGCAACTATCAATTGACTTTGCTATTGTTGGATTATCCGCGAATGAGCGAGGGTGATTTAAACGAGTGGTATATTACCGGCGATGCTTTTGCCGATGCTTGTGAGCACACTGGGCGTGCGGGAGCGGTGGTCTGTAATCTACCTGAAAATATGCCAGGCGACGTGCGCGATGGTCTGCTTGCTCGTTCGATTGTACCTCTGCTGGGAATGCAGCAAGCCGTAAGCGCTATTGCAGCTGCGGCCCAAGTGGGAAATTTGAATCTTCCTGTCCCGGTTTTCCCCGGACTCAATGCATTTGCTGCGCAAGACCCTGACAAAAACCCTCGTGTTGTTAGCGAGTATGCGGCCAAACAGTTACTAAGTGACTACCAGGTGCCGATTCCAGCGGCGAATCTTGTTGCAGATTTGGAGGCAGCGGAAGTTGCTGCAGTAGCCATGGGCTTTCCAGTGGTATTGAAAGCCAGCGTCGCGGGCATGACGCACAAAACGGAATCACGCGCGGTCGCTTTAAATATTGAAAGCCTCTCGCAGTTGCGAGTCGAGGGGCAGCGGTTATTGGACATGGGCGGAGAGCTACTGGTTGAACAAATGGTTCCGTCGGGTGTGGTCGAATTATTGTTAGGTATTAGCTTTGATCCGCAGTTTGGCCATTATCTGGTGCTGGGAATCGGCGGCACCGCCGTAGAGCTGATCGCCGACCGCCAGATTATGTTGCTACCTGCCAGCGACGATCAGATTCGCGCCGCGCTCGGACGTTTGCGCATGGCAAGACTGTTAACGGGGTACAGAGATCGCGCGGCCGCAGATGTTGACGCGGTAGTCGCTTGCGCGGCGTCTCTGGCTGCATTTGTGGCCGATCAGCGCGACTTATTGCTGGAAGTTGATATAAACCCCTTGATTGTTGGCGCACAAGGTAGCGGTGCTAAAGCAGTCGATGCGTTAATTGTGTACCGCGAATGAAAATCAGGAGAGCACGCAAATGAGTTCAACAGAACAATCCGGGCCAGTGAAGACCAGAGTTGAAGGTGCGGTGCTTGAAGTGACCCTCGACCGACCTAAGGCCAATGCCATAGATGCAGCGACCAGTGTCGCGATGGGACGGGTGTTCGCAGACTTTCGCGACAACCCGGAACTGCGTGTCGCTATCGTAACCGGAGGCGGAGAGAAGTTTTTCTGTGCCGGTTGGGATTTGAAGTCAGCTGCCGAAGGCGAATCGGTCGAAGCGGATTACGGTGTGGGTGGATTCGGTGGTATTCAGGAGTTACCCGACTTAAACAAGCCCATCATCGCTGCAGTCAATGGCATCGCCTGTGGGGGTGGTTTTGAGCTGGCTATATCCTGCGACATGATAATCGCCTCGGATCAGGCTACATTCGCACTGCCAGAAATTCGTGCCGGCACCCTCGCCGACGCCGCGACGATCAAGCTACCCAAGCGAATTCCCTATCATGTGGCTATGGATTTGCTGCTAACAGGCCGGTGGATCGATGCAGTCGAAGCTCACCGCTGGGGCCTGGTGAATGAAATTGTGCCGCAAGATCAGGTCATGGACCGGGCCTGGGAGCTTGCCAGGCTGCTCGCTAGCGGCCCACCCTTAGTGTTTGCCTGTATCAAGGAAACGGTGCGAATGACGGAGAATGTGACCACTCAGGAAGCGTTTAACATGCTGCATAACTCCCAGATCCCCGCTGTGCGAACACTCTACGACAGCGATGATCAGTTGGAGGGCTCCCGGGCGTTTGCCGAAAAACGAGACCCCGTCTGGAAGGGGCGTTAGGACAAACACCCCCTGAGGCGTTACTATTGTCGAAACAATAATGATTATAGGTAACGCTTTTGAATTTCTCTAAGTCTATGGACTTAATCGATAAGCCAACGTTTTACGGTTCTTTGTTCCTGTTGTTACTGGTGACCGTGCCGTTAATTATTTTTCCAGATCAGGGTGCGGCCTGGGTTTTATCAGCTCGATACTTTTTGACAGACACTGTAGGTGTTCTTTACCTCGCACTGGGTGTGGGCGCTTTTGGCTTCATGTTGTTCATCTGCCTTAGCGATATTGGTAATATATTGTTGGGCGCACCAGGTGAAGATCCTGAGTTTTCGACGCTCTCCTGGGCTTCGATGTTGTTTTGCGCAGGTATAGGCGCTTCAATTCTCTACTGGTCAATGATCGAGTGGGCTTACTACTACCAGGATCCACCGTTTGGTGTAGAAGGGATGGCAAGCGAAGCTGCTCGGTGGGCGGCAGCCTACGGTATATTTCACTGGGGACCCCTTGCCTGGTCCATCTATCTGATTCCCGCTCTGCCTATTGCCTATTTTTACTACGTTCGGAAGCGCCCCGTCCTCAAGATATCAGAGGCACTGCTGCCGGTCTTGGGAGAGCGAACGGCCCATGGTTGGCTGGGCAAAGTGCTGGACGTCATGTTTGTGTTCGGCATGCTTGGTGGCGCCGCAACAACCCTCAGCCTGGCTGCGCCGCTCATAAACGAAGGTGCTCACGAATTATTTGGCACGCCGAAAAATATTACCTCGCAAATTGTTGTGTTAATTCTCTGTACCGCTATTTTTGGCTACAGTGCATATTCAGGCCTTAAAAAGGGCATTCAAATGCTCTCCAATATCAACTTCTGGTTGGCGCTTGCTTTACTCACCTTTGTTTTTGTTGTGGGCCCAACGGTTTTTTTGGCGGAGGTGGGGCTGGATGCCTTGGGCCGGGTTCTGTCGAATTTGATCCATATGGCAACTTGGATGGAACCTTTTAGCGATTTTGAAGGTTTTTCCGACTCCGGTTTCCCGCAGGATTGGACGATCTTCTACTGGGCTTGGTGGTTGGCATTCGCACCCAGCGTAGGCCTGTTTATTGCGAGAATTTCCAGGGGGCGCACGATTCGCGGCATGGTGATGGGTTCTATGTTCTTCGGAACTTTCGGGACTTTCCTGTTTTTTATGGTGTTAGGTAACTATGGATTGTATTTGCAGCTGTCTGGCCAATTGGACGTTATCGCCATCCTCAATGCGCAAACGCCCACGGCCGCCATTTTCGCTATGCTCAAGGAGTTGCCTCTTTCGTATTTGGTGATTGCCGTATACACAATATTGGCGGTAATTTTCACGGCTACTACATTTGATTCGATCTCTTACATTTTGGCATCCGTCGTACAGAAAAACGTAGGTGACGAGCCCATGCGATGGAACCGAATGTTCTGGGCATGCGCTCTGAGTATCATGCCTATCACATTGCTTCTGTTGGGCGGTCTGGAGACCTTGCAAACTGCTAGTATAGTAGGGGGAGCACCATTGCTGCCGGTCGCGTTGCTGCTGTGTATCTCCGTGGTGAAGGCTGCGCGCTATGACTTGCGCTATCAACCCGACTACAGTTCTCCGGATATTCATCTGCAGGAATTTCCGGATGAAGACCCCTGGACCGAGGCGGGAACGTGGGAACAAAAATGACCCGCGATGGTTATTGGTGGCACCCAGTGTCACCTTGTAAAGGCGGTGATACTTTAATAAGATAAGGAATAAATCTTATTCGAGTCCTTTTTACGGCAATGTAGCGGTTACGTAACATACTCGATTTATTATAAAAATTTAAACTCCTCATAAGGTCTATCCATGTTAAGAAAAACAAGATTGAGCTATGCAATCGCTGCTGCTGTTGGCGCCAGTGCCGCTGTTACTATGACTCCTATCCAGGCAGCAATGCTGGAAGAAGTGATAGTAACGGCGACGAAACGATCAGAAAGCGCGCAAGATATTCCGATTACCATTCAGGCTTTGGGCCAAGAGACTTTAGAAGATCTGGGTATCGGCAACTTCAAAGATTACATTCGCAACCTCGCCGGAGTGACATCCGGTGGCCGTGGTCCCGGTAGAAACAACATATTCATACGCGGTATATCCGCAGGTAAGGGTGGTCTAAAGGTCGCTGGAGCTATTGGCACGGAACCCAACGTTGCTCTGTACCTGGATGAGGCGCCCATCTCGATTGGCGGACGTAACATCGATGCCTATCTAACGGACATGAACCGGGTCGAAGTACTGCCCGGGCCTCAGGGCACCTTGTTTGGCGCCAGCTCTATGGCGGGAACGGTTCGCCTGATCACCAATAAGCCGGAATTTAACGAGTTTGCAGCCGGTTTTGACACCAGCATTTCCCAGACCAGCGGTGGAGACGACAGTAACTCCGTTGAGGCCTACGTTAACTTGCCGATTATTGATGATAAGTTGGCGTTCAGAATGGCAGTTTACAATGTCAAAGAAGGCGGCTATATCGATAACCTCCGTGGTTCAAAGGTCATCACAACTGAAAATCCTTCGCTATCAGCTACACCAGCTTCTCGCGAAGCAGTTCGCAACGATGCGCTGGTAGCTGATGATTTCAACGATGCGAGTTATGCCGGATATCGCCTCGGCGTGAAGTATGCGGTCAATGATGATTGGGATATATTGGTGCAGCATACCCGTCAGGAAATCGAAACCGAGGGCGTATGGGATTACGATCCATTGCTAGGTGATTTGAAGACCCAACAGTTTGCGCCGGACGAAGGCGATGACGAATTCGATTTGACCGCGTGGACTGTTAACGGACGAGTTGGCACTTTGGATCTTGTCTACACTGGTTCTTTTACGGAGCGAACGGTCGAAGCTATCTCTGACTATTCAGGTTATGCAGATCGTGGGCCATTTATTCCTTACTATATTTGCAGCTACCCCGGTTATGCGCAGTGTGGCGCACCTGAGCTGTTTTTAGATCAGTACTTTAATGTGGAGCGTACCGTTCACGAATTTCGACTTAGCACAGATGCTGATGCGCGTTTACGTGGGCTTGTAGGCGTCTACAACGACGATACGGAAACGGTTGAGCGTGGTAACTGGAATTATCCAGCCTCGATAGCGCAGGGTTTTGCCCCTAATGCGCCTATTCCAGGCGCGACTTCCAGCGACCCCAATGTGAGAAATCCCGGTGTCACCTTCTTTAACGATTTTACTCGAGGGAAAAAAGAAACCTCGATCTTCGGTGAGTTGGCGTTTGATCTTACCGATGCACTGACTGCCTCGGTAAGTGCCAGATACTACGACATTGAGATTTCCTTAGACGGTAGTTCCAATTTCGGCAATCGGGGTGTGGATCGCGATAGCGGCAATAATATTGATGAGATTCTGAAAGATTCCAGCCCTGCTGATTTTACAGATACCATTCTTAGATTTAACCTTCAGTATCAGTTGAATGACGATGTGATGTTCTATGCGACATGGTCAGAAGGCTATCGCCCGGGCGGATTCAACCGCAATGGTGGAGCCAGTGCTGTTGCAGGCGTGCCACCGTTTGTACCCAACTTCTACGAGTCGGATGAACTGACCAATATTGAATTTGGCTGGAAGTCTGTGTTTCTCGACGGCAGCCTTCGTTTCAACGGCGCTATCTACAACGTAGAGTGGGAGGGCCTCCAAATTGGCGTGCTCGATTTCGATTTCTCCAACCTGGCCTTTATCAACAACACGGGTGAGGCTGAGATTAACGGCATAGAGATTGATTCCATTTGGGCAGTGAATGATAACTTCACATTATTTGCCAACCTCTCCTATAACGATACCGAGATGACGGATATACCTCCCAACATCATCGGTCTTGTAGACGAGGGCAGCCAACTGGCGTTGGCGCCAGAGTTGCAGTACGTTCTTCGAGGTCGATACGAATGGGAAGTGAGCGATGGTGGGACAGTGTTTACACAGTTGGCCTATCAGTATACTGATGACAGGATCAGCTCGATCGTGCTGGACTCGTTTTTCGAGCTCGACAGTTATGCCACAGCGGACTTCACAGTAGGCTATCGCAAAGATGACTGGACTCTGACATTCTTTGGTGAAAACATTACTGACGAACTTGCCGAACTGTTTATCAGCGACGAGGACGACGTAAACAAGACGACGCCAAACCGTCCACGTACCTTTGGTCTTCGCTTCTCTTATCGTATTTAGGGATTGAAGCTCCCTGATTCAGGGTAAAAAGAACTTAAGAAAGGCGTTCCACTTGGAACGCCTTTTTTTTTCCAACGACACCATGGAATTTAACGACGATGATAAATGTAGATCTCCAGCAGCAAGAGGAGTCGGAGAAGCTGCTACACCAGGCAAAACTGCAATTGCAGCAGGGGCAATTAACGCAGGCACAAGGGTCGCTAGCGACCCTCTTGGCTGATCATCCGAAGCACCGCGATGGTCTTTACTATCTGGCGGTCTGCCAGCGTAAGGGCGGTGACACCCATTCCGCCATGATGACTCTGGAACAACTTAAGCTCGCTCACCCGGGCTATGGCAGGGCGTGGCAGGAAGAGGGGCATAATTATAGAGCACTGCGCCAAGATCAAAACGCCGCACAGGCTTTTACCCAGGCGGTCTCTCTCAACCCGGCTCTATTGGCAAGTTGGCAAGCATTGTTAAAGTTCTACGAAAACGCTGGCCAAGAAGAGAATGCTAAAGAGGCCATGACCTATGTGAGTTGGCTGTCAAGTTTGCCAGCGCAGTTGCAAACTGTCGCCAGCCTTATTCATGAAAACAAACTTTTTATGGCGGAAAAAATCTGCCGACATTTTTTGCAGACGCAACCCCAGCACGTCGAAGCAATGCGGCTACTGGCTGAGATTGGTAACCAACTGCAGATTTTGGATGACGCCGAGTTTCTGCTCGAAAGCTGTGTGGAGTTTTACCCCGACTATCCCCGCGCTCGCATGGACTATGTTCATGTTTTACACAAGCGTCAGAAATTTGAAAAGTCTCTGGCGCAGGCCATACTGTTGCATGAGCAAGCGCCCGAAAATATTGGTTATGAAATTACGCTTGCGAACGAGTATCAGGCTGCGGGTAACTTCCCCAAAGCGCTGGCAATTTATGACCGGGTGCTGACGCAGAAACCCAACTTACACACGGTTCACTCCGCAAAGGGACATGCGCTAAAGACCATCGCTCGCACCGATGATGCGGTTAACGCCTACCGAGCCGCCTACAAAAGCAAACCGGATTTTGGCGACGCCTACTGGAGTCTTGCCAACTTGAAAACCTACGAGTTTTCCGACGGTGAACTCAAACAAATGCGGGCTCAGGAACAGGCTACGACATCCGCTTCTATAGATAGAATTCATTTGTGCTTTGCGCTGGGAAAAGCGATGGAAGACCGAGGGCAGTTTGCTGAATCTTTCGCCTGGTATGACAAGGGCAACACCCTGAAACAGGCCGATAGTGGCTATCGTGCGGAGCGAACCGAGGCAGATCTTGAGAAGCAAAAAAGTCTCTTCGATCGTGACTTTTTTAGTCAGCGGTCCGGCATGGGTTGTTCTTCAGCCGCGCCAATCTTTATTGTTGGCCTGCCTCGCGCCGGCTCCACGTTGCTCGAGCAGATACTCGCGTCACATTCTCAGGTAGACGGTACGATGGAACTGTCGAATATCATCGGCCTTGCTAATCGGCTCAATGGGCGCAGGAGTGCAGAAAAAGATGCTGCATACCCCAGAATACTGGCGGAGTTGAAAACCGAGCAGTTTGAACGCTTTGGTGAGGACTTTATTAAAGACACTGCGTTCCATCGCTGTGGTGGAAATTTCTTTGTCGATAAAATGCCCAATAATTTTCGCCACATTCCTCTGATTCATTTGATCTTGCCGAACGCGAAAATTATCGACGCCAGGCGTCATCCAATGGCCTGTTGCTTCAGTGGTTTTAAACAGTTGTTCGCGGAAGGGCAA
>JBLGAR010000089.1:0-19021 GCA_047612385.1 Cryomorphaceae bacterium
GAATTCCACTCGGAAGATCGCCTGGAAATGCACCCTTCTGACGCTGAAGTCCGCGGTATTGTTCACGGTTCCTGGGTTGGCATAAAAAGTCGCGCCGGTGAAACGGTATTGCGCGCCGATGTGACCGCTAAAGTGCTACCCGGCGTTGTTTATACCACCTTCCACCATCCTGAATCAGGCGCCAATGTTGTCACCACCGACAATACCGACTGGGCCACCAACTGCCCAGAATACAAGGTGACTGCAATACAAGCGTATCCCGTGAGCAGCCCATCACAGTGGCAAAAAATGTTCGCGGACTTTCATGAGGAGCAAACGGACTTACACAATAAGCGCAAGCGCATTAACCCAGTACTCGCTAAGTCATGACGGTTAAAGCAGAAAAGCTGATGCGCATGGGTGAGCAAATTGCGGCCAATATGGCTTATACCGACGACAATGCGGTGGTCGCCGCACGAATTGCCGATCATCTGAGCAGGTTCTGGGACCCCAGAATGCTAGAAGTCATCAAAGAGCAGGCAGAATCCGAACCCGAATCTCTTTCGCCTGTGTTGCTAACTGCCGTTTCATCATTGAGCTAACACAAAACTAACGGCGTAAAATCTGAACGAGACTTCTGTTTAAGCTTGTGAGTGAAATCTGTTAGAGTACTCGCGATTTTTTAGTGACTTATTCAGGCGACTTACTCAGGCGACTTACTCAGGCGACTTACTCAGGCGACTTATTCAGGCGACTTACTCAAACGGAACAACGAAATGACTCAAAGCTTCTACCCCCCACAGCGTTCACTCATGGGCCCCGGCCCTTCCGATGTTCCACCCCGAGTTCTGGGAGCACTGTCGCGACCCACCATAGGCCATTTAGACCCGCTTTTTATCGAGCTGATGGACGAGATAAAAAGCATGTTGCAGTACGCCTTTCAAACCAAGAATGAATTGACCCTGCCGATTTCGGCGCCGGGTTCTGCTGGAATGGAAGCGTGTTTCGTCAATCTAATTTCGCCCGGTGACACAGTGATCGTTTGCCAAAATGGTGTCTTTGGCGGTCGCATGAAGGAAAACGTTGAACGCGTCGGCGCAACTGTAGTGATGGTTCAAGATACCTGGGGCGAACCGGTTGATATCGACAAAGTGAAGCAGGCCTTTGCCGACAACCCCGATGCCTCTACCTTGGCCTTCGTGCATGCGGAAACCTCTACAGGTGTCGCCAGCGACGCAAAATCTCTGTGTGCGCTAGCTACCGAAAATGGAGCACTGTCCATAGTCGATTGCGTCACGTCTCTTGCCGGAATAGAACTAAATGTCGATGAGTGGGGCGCGGACGCCGTTTACTCCGGAACTCAAAAATGCCTCTCCTGCGTCCCGGGCATATCACCGGTAACCTTTGGACCGCGCGCGGTTGAGCGCATCCAGAATCGCACTTCGAAAGTACAAAGTTGGTTTCTCGACATGCAATTAGTGATGGGTTATTGGGGCGGAAACGCCAAACGGGCGTATCATCACACCGCACCCGTAAACAACTTATACGCCCTTCATGAATCTCTGGTAATGCTGCAAGAGGAAGGTTTGGAAAGCGCCTTTGCTCGCCACCGGCTGAACCACACAGCCCTCGTAGCAGGTTTGGAAGCAATGGGACTCAGTATGACTGTGGCACCGGCTTATCGCCTACCTCAACTCAATCTGGTGAATATACCGCCAGGTGTTGATGACGCCGCCGTTCGAAGCGCCCTGTTGAACAACTTCGATTTGGAAATCGGCGCTGGCCTGGGAGCGCTCGCTGGCATCACCTGGCGTATAGGTCTTATGGGCTTCAGCAGCAGCCCCAGAAACGTATTGTCTTGCCTCAACGCCTTGGAGTCGGTGCTCAGTAGTCAGGGAGCGAATATCAAAACTGGCGTTGCGCTGGGAGCAGCTCGCGCGGTTTATGACGCCAACGCCTAGGCAATTCGCCATCGGAACCGCACTCTTTGAACACTTTGAAAATAGGCTTAAAGCTTGGAACCGATTAACAATACCAATCGAACAGTTCTAAATCAGTTTGACTGACCAAACAGCATTTCCCATAACGTAGAACTGCGCCCACCAGAAGTATCCCGATGAGTTTCATAACTCACGTGATCGTCTGTTCTGGCGTCTCTACGCAGCTCTATGCTCCATAGAGGCGCCAACTCATTGGGCAACATGGAATAACGGATGTCCATAATCCGGCCTTCATGCATCGGGTCTTTCGCAATATAGCCATTACTAAACCAACGGAAGCGCTCAATGTCCCGAGCCTGTTGAGAATCCAAATCCAACCAGGCAAAGTCTCTGGCGATGTCCAGTTTTTCTATAGAATCTCCCGGGTACACGGCAGGACTAAAGCCTCCGCGTACGGCATCAACGTAATATCGGTCCTGGGTTTCATAAACGACCTTCCACAGTAAGATATTGGCAAAGCTTGGTTTCGCCTCGAGACTGACAGGGATGTGCCCGCGCGCAGCGGCAACTTCATAGCCCATGTCCATCGCTATATTGCGCTGCCAGACGCCCAAAGACATATACCCAACAGCCCAGACAACCGCAATGCGAGCAAATACAACCTTCTTTCTTCGCGCCGCCAATACGACGAGAACAAGAACAGGCAAGGTAAACAAGGGATCGACAATTGAAACTGTATTCCATGCGATTCTCGCATCACTAAAGGGCCAGAACAACATGGTGCCATAGGTCGTACAAGCGTCGAGCAGCGCGTGGGTTGCATAGCCGAGCGTGCAGTACTTCATACAGGAAGCGAAACTCAGCTGCCGCTTTTTACCCAGCAGGTAGTAGAGGAGTAAAGCACATAGCAATCCCCCCACAGGGATGAATAGTAGCGAATGCGTAAACTGGCGGTGATATTCCAGAAACAACAACGGGTCATTGCTTGAGCGAATCAAAACATCAAGATCCGCCGACATTCCAGCCAAAAAACCTAGCAGCCCTGCAGAACCGACCTCAGATGACTTTGCCGATGACTGTGGTAAACAGGCGCCCACTAAGCCCTGGGTCAAAGGATCCATCAGGTTTGACAGATCAGCGGAGGCGGAAAGGCAGTGGTTTTGGCTTTGCTGTCGAGATATTCAGCTACCACTAGGGGGCCATAATTTATTCCATCTATTATTGTGCATTGATGCATAGAAATAATCCTTGTTAGACATCGTGATGGGACGCAAACTTTCTGTATTAATCGTGGCAGCAGATCCAGTTCTGAACACAGCTGAAGCCAAACTTGGCTGAACCTTGGCCAGAAAACTGAGTCGAAATACTATCTCTACTTCCCCCTCCACCCAAGGACCACATTATGCATAACTACGCCAAGTCAATCTCACTATTTTTTGTGATAACACTGAGCGCATGTACTACAAATCCCTATACGGGCGATCGCCAAGCGAGTAAGGCCGCCGTCTATGGCGCCGGCGCTGCTCTTGCCTGTGCTCTGGTTGGCGCTATTGACTCCAGCCAACACGCTAGAAACGCCGCTCTGGGATGTGGCTTGGTCGGTGCCGGCGTAGGCGCGTATATGGATGTACAGGAGGTGAAACTTCGTCAGGGCCTTGAAGGCACCGGGGTTGGAGTGTCTCGTGCGGGCGACAACATTCGCTTGATTATGCCGGGAAACATTACCTTTGAAACCGATTCTTACAACCTGCGCAGCGACTTCTACCCCGTCTTGAATTCGGTTGCAGTCGTACTGGCCAAGTATAACGATACGACACTGCGCGTCAGCGGCCATACTGACAATACGGGCAGTAAAGAGTACAACCAAAATCTGTCAGAAAAGCGTGCCAGTAGCGTTGCAAATTACCTCGCAACCCAGGGTGTCGCCAGCAGCAGAGCGTTTTCTCAGGGACTGGCATTCGAGCAGCCGATAGCGGATAACTCCAGCGCCAGCGGGCGCGCGCAAAATCGCAGAGTAGAGTTGTATATTCTTCCTAAAACCTAGGTAGAGGGTACGCCCACGCAGCAAAGCTGCTATGCCAGCTGCGCCGTTCCCCAGTAGTTGTAGCCGGCAATTCGTGGACTGCCTGGCAGATACATTTCTTCGAGATTGTTGATGGTAAACCCACCCTCGGACACGAGGGTGGGAATATTGCGATTCAAATGGCACCCCCCCGCTATTTTCATCCATAGCGGATTGATTCGCTCTTGCCACTTCGACACCCCCGCATCAGGAGCTCTGCCATGTTCACAAAAAATTAATTTGCCTCCTGGTCGAAGAACACGCGCCATACCCTGTAGAGCTAATATCGGATCAGGAATAGTACAAAGACTATAGGTGACCATCACGGTGTCGACACTATCGTCCTCAAGGGGTATCTGTTCTCCAGGTAGACCAATAAACTCCACGTCGAAGCTAACCCCTGATGCTCGTTCGCCGGCCAGTTCCCAGGATTTTTCGGAGGGATCAAGGCCAATCACCTTATCCACTTGAGATGCGTCATAAAGAGGTAAATTCAAACCTGTACCAATCCCAATCTCTAACACCGTTCCACGGGCCTGCGGTACTACCTTCTCCCGCTGCTTCATAATCGGCTTCGTGCCACAGGCACAGTTAATAAATCGTGGCATTACATGTTTGTCGTAGAACCCCATGGGACCATCTCACTGTCAATAACGAAATGCTATTATAACCAGCTCAACGGACCAAAAATACGGCATTCAATTTTATTATGAAGTTACACATCATCACCACTGGCGGAACCATCGACAAGATCTACTTTGACGCCAAAAGCGACTATGAAGTGGGAGATCCCGTGATAGGCGAGCTTCTGCAACGCATGCAGGTAGGATTCCAATATTCAGTACAACCAGCCATGCGCAAGGACAGCCTCGATATGAACGAGCAGGACCGCAAACTGATCAGGGAGGCGGCTGAAAACTGTGTGGAGGAATGCGTGATTATCACTCACGGCACAGATGGAATGGTCACCACCGGAAAAGCACTCAAGGGCATTGCCAACAAACGTATTGTGCTGACAGGAGCGCTACAACCGGCGGCGTTCTATCGCTCCGATGCCATATTTAACGTTGGATGTGCGATAGGGGCTGTACAGAGCCAAACCGCAGGGGTCTACATCGCGATGAATGGGCAGATTTTCGAGATTGATAACGTTAGGAAAAATCTCGAGTTGAACCAGTTCGAGACTCTCAAATAAAAAAACCCCGAGGAGAGCAACTCCGCGGGGTTCCGTCACAAACATCCTGGATCGAGAGGTTTTACAGAGTCTCTTTCTGGACTTTCTCGACCGTAACACTCACTGCGGCAACAACACGTCGATTCATAGCTCTGTATCCGGCCACTGAGCTGTCTGCCATTGGCGAAGACTCGCCGTACCCTCTGGTAGACACCCGGGATGCATCAACGCCCTCGCGGTTCACAAGAAGATCGGCTACTGCTTTCGCTCTTCTTTCTGAAAGGCCCTGGTTGTAATCTGCGGTTCCGCGATCATCGGTGTGCCCTTCAATCATCACACTAGCGTGAGGATACTCACGCATAAACGTAGATAGCTTGGCCACCTCGGCGTAATGCTCTGATGTAACCTCACTTGAGTTGTTAGCGAAGTTTACGTTCAGGGCAATACTGTGCCCTTCCTTGATCATAATGTAACAGCCCACTTCATCTACCTTCGCGCCGTACTCAGAATCTGGGCACTCGTCTTGAGAATCGGGGACACCATCACGGTCTGAATCAGCTGGCGGCGCCGCGGCTACCGCCGCCACAGATGCGTGACTGGCTGACTTGCCGCCAAAGGCGTAGTGCAAACCAACGCTCAGCGCTATATCGGTGTCTTCTTCATCAAAGGAACCTATAACCCGCGCGTCACCGCGCAAAGAAAGTTTGGGGCTCAGAAAATAGCGCACACCGCCACCGGCATTGATGTTTGTTTCGACAGCGTCACTGAATCGACGTGTGTACTCGCTCTCGCCAATTCCCGCCGCCAGATAAGTTTGGAAATTACCTTCGCGCGCGAAGTTGTAAATACCATCGAGGCGAATTTGGTCGAGGTTAACATGGGTGTTCGTTCGGTCTGTCTCAGTGCGCGCTCCCAGATAAACCAGCTCAACAGCCCAGGGGCTGTTAAATTGATAACCCAGGCCAAACGAGTAGAGAAAGTCGTCTTCTGCATCGCGATTAGAGTCGAAATTATACTGACCGACCATAGGCGAAAATGTAATGCCGCTCTGATCCACGCTGTGGTCAGCGCTGGCACTGCCAGCAGCGACTAATAATCCCAGAGCAAGAGATGATATTTTGAAATTGTTCACAGAAGTACTCCTTTGTACGGTGGTTGAACTGCAATTTTTACAGAGGCATCCAAAAATTACTCTGTTACTATTTTCGGGGATTATACGCGACAGAATGTCTCAAAATACGGTTAATAGTGTGAAAAACTTACTCACCTAATCGCTATACTTTTGAATTTTTTGAGCTTGTAATTTCTCCGCAGTTGTCTAGTTTATGTTGACTGTGGTTGCCCATACCCATCACATTGTCTTTACAATCACCGATTGGCGCATTAATCGGAACATTCTGGAACCCTTATTGAGGGTTGAGGCGCACGCGGCCCCACGGGGTGCCGTAGTGAATGCGCCCGTCCATATCAATCAGTGTTGCCGCGAACATCACATTGTAGCGCTGCCCACCGATCACGTAGTGAAACTTTGATTCTCCGGTATTCCAATCCATAGCCTCCAGGGTCCACTGATTATCGCGAGCGCCGATCAAATAGACTGTGTTGGATCCGACACCCACAATGGGGACGGTACTGGGCGAGCTCACCTCTTTGTTGACCCAGTCAGTTCTGAGTTTGCGAGCGACCCGATCCCATTCAAATTTCTGCACACCATAGGGCTGATGTTCTGGATTGCTACCTAAGTAACTGATCAACAGCGACGCGGCTCGCTTTGGGAAAAACCACGGCGCATTCCGTGGGGCGTTATTCACCACCAGTGCACCGTCGCCGGCTACGATGACCGATTGCTCCGACTGTATCTCGGTGAGCTCGGGGTCGCCCATTGTTACGGGAGACTGTCCTGCAATACGCCTTGAGGGTGCACCTTCCAACTGCGTCCAATCTGCCGGGATTTCATCGCGCCAGAAAAGCACAACGTTCATCTGTGGCTGACCATCGGTAATGACGACAAATCTATCCTCTTCTGCGAAGCCCATTAAGGAGGGAGTGGCACCCGTGCCGTGGCCCCACTCATTAAGATACTCCACTGACCAAGCTCCGCTACTCGGGTCAGTACTGAGCGACTGCCCGTTCCACACCACTTTATGCATATGAGCCTGGGAGGCGATATAAATTCCACCTTCTTTATCAATGGCAAAAGCATTGCGTATCCAGCCATAGCCAGTAGGCCCCGTCGCTTTATCCTGCGCACCTTCGGCGTGATGCAATCGGGTAAGGTGGTGCTCTTGAAAGTCTGGTCTTATGGCTGCCATGTAACCGTGTTCAGTCGCAACTATCAGCCAGCCATCATAGGTCATGTTCAAACCCATTACGGGGCCAGTCGCTTCAGCGGGGAGTTGAAATTGGCGCAACTTCACAATTTCAGAGGTGGAGTCCGTGGGGTCCTTGTCACCGTAAGCTGTAATCAAACCGGTTTTGCTACCTATATAATAGGTGTGATCTGCACCCAGAACCGTATATAAGTTTGCAAGATTGCGCAGCTTTTGCGCCTCTGAGAAAGCCTTGTAAATGGCGAAGATGCTATCGTTGTCATCATCGAAATAGGCAATGGCTGCATCGGCGTACTCCGCATCCCAGCTCGGAACATCGGGGAAAAAATACTCGGCAACAACCTCCTGGGTGTCGTAATTCAACTTAACAATTCTATCCAGGCCATTGCCCCAAAGAACACGCTTCCCATCGGCATAGACGCCCGAGGTGAGTATGCCAAAAAAACCTGGACCCGTATGAATGTACTGAATTTCGTTGTCTTTAAGAGTCCGGCTGGGACCACTTGGGCCAGCCTGGGGCATTGCATCTTGCTGCGCGGAGTCACCGTGTCCCAGGGAATAATTTGAGTCTGCAAGATAGGGGTTTTTTTCCGGCATTTCAAAAGCCACAGCACCCGAGTTTAGAACCGCTAATGCAGCCACCAACGGCAGCTGCACAAGATTCAGATTAAATACTTTCATGATTCAAACTCTCATGTCGTTATTCCATCGTAAATCATAGGTTTTGGTGGCCCGGGATACCATGACCGGCGGGGTCAAACCCCGTTAACAATTGGAACCAGCGGGCTGGTCTCAGCTCACTGCATCAACCCGTTCCACTATGGTGCCATTCGCAGTACCGCCACCTTCACAGATCGCCAGGAGACCGTAGCGCTTACCGGTGCGATGCAGCTCGTGAATCAGGGTGGTCATTAGCTTGGTTCCCGTGCTGCCCAGTGGGTGCCCCAGCGCCTGCGCCCCACCGTTCACATTGAGCTTGCTCATGTCAGCGTCCAACGCTTTGGCCCAGGCCAGCGGCACAGATCCAAAGGCCTCGTTGACTTCTACCAGATCGATATCAGCCAGTGTGAGCTTGGCGTTTTCCAATACTTTCTCAGTCGCCTTGATGGGACCCTCAAGCATAATCACAGGATCCGTTCCCACAACGGAGAGAGCCACTATCTTGGCCAGAGGCTTAAGGCCGAGTCTTTTGCAGGTCTCGCCGTTTGCCACCATAACTGCAGACGCGCCATCACAGATTTGTGAAGCGTTGGCGGCACTTAGCTTGCCACCTTCCTGCATGGGTTGAAGACCCGCAATAGCGTCGAGCGTGGCCTCCATACGGATGCCTTCGTCCTGATCGTGCACCGCAGTGGTACCATCTTCCAGCTCCACTTCAATGGGAACGATTTCCTTGACAAACCTACCCTCCTCAACTGCCACTTTCGCTTTTAGGTGGCTGTCCAGCGCAAATTGGTTCAATTCATCAGAACTCAGATCGTATTTATCGACCAGCATTTCGGCACCGACAAACTGGCTAAATTGGACACCTGGGTAGCGCTCCCCCAGTTTCTTACCGTAGGGCAAGCCATGACCGGCCTTGTAGCCATCAACGATATTGGCACCAATGGGCACCTGGCTCATGCTTTCAACGCCACCGGCTATGACAATGTCCTGCGTTCCCGACATAACAGCTTGCGCGGCAAAATGAATAGCCTGCTGGCCCGAGCCACACTGTCTGTCTACACTCGTTCCCGGTACGTCTTCGCCCAACACGGACGATAGACAAACGTTGCGAGCGATATTGCTAGACTGTGCTCCCACCTGAGAAACGCAGCCGAATATAAGATCATCGATTTCGCTGACCGCCACACCGGTTCTCTCCACCAGTGCATCGACCACAGCGGCCCCAAGATCGATGGGGTGCATACGGGACAAACGACCTTTTTTCTTTCCACCGGCGCTGCGCACAGCACCCACTATATAAGCATCACTCATTGGTTTTTACTTCTCCACTATTAGTTACTGGTTACTGGTTACTGGTTCTGGATTGCTGATTGATAAGTTTTCCAAATGTAATCTCGCGGCCTTGTAGTCTGCTTTACCGTTAGGTGCTCGAAACATTGTTTCGACTATGTGGATCGACTTAGGTGCCTTGTAGTCCGCCAGCTTAGCTCGAACATGGCTTTTAATGTCATCCAGGGCAACACCAGTTGCCGTGTTAACAGAGATGATCGCTGTCACCGCCTGCCCCCATTTTTCGTCCGCCATGCCCAATACCAAAGCATCATCCACCACCGGATGTGTTTTTAGCACCTGCTCCACTTCTTCCGGGTATATTTTTTCGCCTGCGGAGTTAATGCAACTGCTGCCCCGCCCGAGCAGGTTGATAGTGCCCTGGGCATCCACAGTGCACCAATCACCCGGGATTGAGTAGCGGATACCGTCGATGGTTGGGAAAGTCTTCGCTGACTTTTCCTCGTCTTTGTAGTAACCCATTGGAATGGCGCCAGTTCTTGCAATAAAGCCGCGTTCGCCACTGCCGGGCATGACCTCAACATGATCTTCAGTAAAGACCTTGCACTGTTCACCGATCACAAATTTGGCGCTGGGCGGCGTATAGTCTGCTGTAGTCACCGACGAACCAAACCCTATCGCCTCAGATGAACCGAACGCATCCAGCAGCAACATTTTGGCGCTGTGACCCAGCAAGCCCTGTTTAATTTCAGGGCTCCACATAACGCCGGAGGACACAATTGCGCCCACGCTGCTGATATCCCAACGCTGGGGGTTTTCATCGAGCGATTTTAACATGGGCCTTGCGAAGGCATCCCCGACGATAATCATGGTGTTGATCTGACGGTCTTCAACCGTTTGCCAGAGCTCTTCCACATCCAGACCAGGGCTGGTTAGCGTGACAATACAGCCTCCCCCGACCAACATGGCCATAGAAGTAAGCAGCCCAGTGCCGTGCATCAAAGGGCAAGCCGTTAGCTGTCTCAATGCGCCGGAATATTCCTTGAGATTCTGAATATGCTCAGCTGGGCTAGCTGGAATCGTATTATTATTACACGGAGCCGTTATGCCACTGCCCAGAGCATTCCACATGTCCTCTTGTCGCCACATCACAGCCTTGGGCATACCCGTCGTTCCGCCAGTGTAGATGAACAACATATCATCACCGGAACGCTCTATATCCAGAGGAGTGCCATCACCCAAATTGACGAGGGCGTCGTAAGATCCGCCCACCTCCAGCCACTGGAGCTGTGGCAGACGCGATCTTAGCGCAGCAACCGACTGCGCAAACTCAGGCTCGTAGACGGTAATCACAGCATCGGAGTTATCGAAAATATAGTGGAGTTCATCATCGCGATAGCGATAGTTGACATTGACGGGGACTAATCGGGCTTTATAGCAGGCGACCAGTGTTTCCATGTATTCAGTGCAGTTGCGGAGATAGATAGCGACCTTGTCTCCAGGGACTGCCCCCATTTCAAGCATGCCCAGCGCCAGATTGTTAGAGCGTGTTGTCAATTCGCCCCAGGTAAGGACGCGCTCGCCATGAATAAGTGCGGGGGCGTCGGAAGGACGCACTTCGCCGCAGCCATCGAGTAAATCGCCGTAATTCCAACCCATAAGTTCCGTCCCCGAATTTACGAAGTGCACAAGACTATTACAAACTTGGTCGATCGGCTAATTCTGCGGCGAACTATTTTGCGATCCGGGCACTTTCTAGCCGGTGCCGGCAACGATACGCAAATAGGCTTCATCCCCGCGCAGCACCAGACCGTGTATCTCTATGCCGTTGCTGGAGCGGTACAAACCAATCAGGAAGTTCGCGATCTCCTGGGTGATCACCTGCCCCGGGATCAATACTGGGATGCCCGGTGGATAAGGCACCACGAGGTCGGCACTGATCTTCCCAAAAATTGTTGGATTCAAACCGTGTCCAGGGTCCACAAGAGGCACCTCCTCACTGGGACCAAAGTAGGCATCTCTGGGTAAGGCACTGAACGCGCTCAGTGGTGGCAGAGGCGAAACCGGACGTAAACTCGCAGCACAACTCCGGCCAGCTTTTAACGCCAGCTTTTGCATGGCGTTGAGCAAACGCAGAACCTTGCTCTCGGTAGACCCCAGGGTCACCAATACAGACAGGGTGTTATGGGTCACTTTTTCTACCTGAACACCATAGTCGTCGAACAATGCCAGCTGCAGTTCCCTGGCCGTCATGGTGGACCCAGACACATCGATACTAAGCTTGGTAGGGTCCAGACGAATACCGTCATCTGCCAATTCAGATGGCAGCATGTCCTGCAGTTCAAGCACTCGAAAAACGCCTGTCGCGTTGATTCCTTCGCGGAGCCGATCAGCCACTTTCAAGCAGCGAGCAAGCTGTGAATAGCCCTCCATGCTCATTTGCTTTCTGGCTACATCAAGGCTGGCAATCATGGCGTATTGCGGACTCGTGGAGGTGTGCATATTGAGGTCTTCTCGAAAACGGTGCTCGTCAAAATCTGGCGCAGCGACATGAATCATGCTGGCCTGTGAAAACGCCGATAGCATCTTGTGAGTACTCTGGGTGACGTAGTCGGCGCCGCATTCCAAAGCGTTGGGGCGCAGGGCTGGGTGAAACCGCCCATGGGCGTACCAGGCTTCATCGATCAATACCTTGATACCCTTCGAGTGGGCATAATCAATGATAGGTTTTAGATCGTAGTAGAAACCATCGTAGGTACAGGAAGTTAAAACCAACAGGCCAGCGTCCGGGTTAGCATCGATCGCCGCATAAATTCGCTCACTCGGCACCGGACCGTAAAACCCATACTCTGCCTTCAGTGAGGCACTGAGGTAAACCGGATCGACTCCAAACAGAATCGCTGCGTGGTGAATCGATTTATGGCAGGCCTGATCAAGGATCATTTTGCCTCCGGCACCGAGCAGGTGTTGGATAATCACTTTGTTTGCTGTTGAGGTGCCGTTCGTAACGAAGAAGGTGTGCTTCGCGCCGAAAGCCCCTGCTGCCAAGTCCTGGGCCTCCTGAATCACGCTGTGAGGTTCCAGCAGAGAATCCAGGACCTGAACAGACACCGATAAATCGGTATTAAAAATGTGCTCTCCCATCATCTGGTAGAAATCCGCCACCCAGGGACTATCTCGAAGGCTGTCACCACCGGAGTGGCCGGGCGTGTGCCAAGCATCTTTGGCACTAAATACGTAGTCTCTGAGCGTGTCGGCGAAGGGTGTCCGCGCTCGTCGCGCAACGGCCGTTAGAATCTGTCGGTACAAGTGGCTCACTTTACCGTCATCTCTATCCAAGACCTCAGCGCTTATCTGCGGAATCGCGCTCCCGGACTCAACGGCCAGAAACAGATTGAGTTCGGCACGTGTTGATACAATTTTCGCCGTCACTCTTCGAGCGGTTTCCGCATCCAGGCCATCAACGACAACCGCCTGGAGGTTGCCATCCGTCAAGAGTTCGCTCAGTGCGGCGTCGCAAGGATCAACCGCAAAAAACCGATAGTCGCACTCATGTAACCCTGCATCGAGATCGGCACATTCGTTGAGGGCATCTAGCCAGTGATCCCGAAAGGTTTGATCGTTGCTCACAAGTGCAACGTGGCTGACCAAGGTAGACATTTAGCATACTCTCCAAAATTAACTCGGTATCTCAACTCACATGATATGTGGTTCCCAACGCCCAGTTTAAATCTCGAACTTGGCAAAATAAATAGCAATTCTGCCGGATTGCCGTACGATACTACGCGATTTAACGGACATATTGAGCAATATTATGGATATGGACGAACTGGATAAGAAGCTGCTGTCCCTATTACGCATTAACAGCAGAGCGACGACTAGCTCACTGGCTAGGGAGCTGGGGGTTTCGCGCAGTACGGTGCAGGATCGAATTACTCGCTTGGAACGGCGCAATATTATTGCCGGCTACACGGTCCGGTATCACCAAGACTTCGGTGGCAGGCTGCTGAAAGCACATGTGATGATACAGGTGAACCCAAAGCACAGTGCGCAGATAGTGGAAGCACTGCGGAGCATCGCGGCGGTGAAGACCCTGCAAACCGTTAGCGGGATTTACGACCTGGTGACTCTGGTAGAAGCGGTAACCACCCAGGAAATGGATGGCGTACTGGATACTATGGGACAACTACCCGGCGTGGAAAAAACAACGACGTCTATAGTATTGGCAACCAAATTTGAACGCTAAGCTGCGTTCGCCTTCAGTTCCTGCGTATGAAAATAGCCGAAGATAAAAACATTGATCAGATGGCGAAACAGGCTGCCTTGCGAGTCTCGGCACAGCTTATAAAAAACAACAACCTCAACCGCGTGGACAGCAACTAAGGCGACGATGATCCAATTGACTACAGTACCTATTTGAGTCCCGGCTTGCGTAATCGCCAGCACCGCCAAAATGGCGTAGAACACCAGAGCACCTATTTTTCCTCTAGACATAAAACTCACCCTATTTTTCTATTAATGAATTACGCATAGGCTTCCGGGTCCAGCCTGTGCATTTCGGATTCGATCCACTGCTCGATCTGAGCCATCAGCTCTGCGGGCTCGCGGCCCTCGGCATGAATGGGCTCGCCTATCGATACGTCGATAACACCGGGACGAAAAGAAAAGGATCGAGCTGGCCAACAGCGAGCGGAGGTCACGGCAATTGGAATAACCCAGGCGCCTGTTGCCACCGCCAGCCGCGTCGCACCGGATTTATAGCCGCCTTTTTGCCCACGATCAATGCGCGTACCCTCGGGAAACATAATCACCCATTTGCCATCATCCATGATGCGCTGACCCTGTTCCGCCACCTTTTTCCAGGCTTCGGACCGCTTAGTGCGATCAATATGAATCATATCTAATCTGCCGATAGACCATCCAAAAACCGGGATATTCAACAGTTCTTTTTTAAAGACATAGGCCAATGGGTGAGACGTCATACTGGCGAAATAGAATGTTTCCCAGGTGGACTGATGTTTGGGGCACAAAATAACCCTTCGCATATCTTCCGCCGAGGGCAAGCGATCACCACCGTGCACCCGGTACTCAACACCGGCAATGATTCTTGCAGCACCAATCACACCCTTTAGGAATGGCGCAGCAAACCACCACCACAAAGTGGTGCTGCTGAGAACTACAGAGCACACCACTAAGCCGATACCGAGCGGAATCAGCGTAATGACCAGCCAACTAAAAACCAGCAGTGAGCGAATCAAATTCATGCGGCGTGCACTTGCTCCAAAGTTTTGCCCTCGACACTTTCGAGAAACTCCGCAATATTATCATAGGCGTCATTGGCCTCGGGTAATTCTGGATTGAATATCTGCCAGACATGTACCATGTGCGGCCAGCTCTGAAGCACAACAGGCGACCCGGCAGCCTGCGCCTTGGTCACATAGCGACGAGCATCGTCATACAACATTTCCGCCTCGGATACCTGAACCAGAACCGGCGGAAGACCAGAGAGATCTCCACGCAAAGGCGATACGACCGCCTCGGCAGGGTTGATTCGGTTAGTGAACCAACTAACCCACCACAAGACGATTAGCGGCACCTTGATCAACTTCCCAAAGGCAGGTCCAATCATCGGGTCTGTCTCGATATTACGACTCAAGCTCGGTGAAGTGAGGGTGACATCGGTGGCAGGGGAAAATGCAATGACCGCATCGGCGGCTCGCAGCCCTTCATCTCGCGCCCAGGCAATTACCGACAGCGTCAGATTACCACCAGCTGAATCACCCGCAACCGCTAAAAAGTCCAAATCTTCCGGCCCCTCGGGGCCATTGGCCAGAATCCATCGATAGGCTTGCTGACAGTCCGCGATACCATCGCGACGTCTGTGCTCGGGTAACAATCGGTAATCCAACGAAAACACAGCGGCATCGGCCACTTTTGACAAGCGATTAGTGATAGACCGATGACTCTTGGGACTTCCTATCACCCAGGCACCACCGTGAATATACAGCAGCCGCCGCTTGGGGCTCACTCCTGGAGCCAGCACCCATTCGCCACGCAGGTTTTTATGGTTCACTGTGCGAAACTCACTTTCAAAATCGCGTCCATCGCTCATGGAATCCATATATTCGCGCAGCATAGCGACACGCTTTTTTCCTCTAACACCCTTGCCTGCCGCGCTCATACCCTTTAGAGATGCCACCACCTCACGGTGTGCATCGCTAGCGTCACCACCGGGCCTTGGAATAATATTACTGTCGAGATAAGACAGGTTTTCACCGCGCAAACCCAAGTAACTGAAGGCCAGAACTAGCACTATTATCAGTAGAAACAAAACCATTGTGCCACTCCCCATAATATCAAGGGCGCATTAAACCAGAATGTGGGTCCCATAGAAAATGTAGTCGAGAAAATTTTCGGCTGAAACAGGTGGTCCCAGACTACCGGGTGCAGCCGAGGAAGCGTTTGCAGACAGCAATATCGGCCACCAATTGATCCCAATAAATCATTTGTCAGCCAGTTCTTCTAACCTGCAATACGCGCTGTTAGAGGGCTTAAAGATTCACGCCATTGCCTATACGACGTTGTGCGCCGATTACGCCGGCCACCGAAGCGACTAATATCAAAGCCTGGGGGCGCGCGGGCCACGATTGGTAAACCGGACTACTTTGCCTGCTGGGTTTGCTCACCCAAGCACAGTTTCGACGCTGCTTGGGCGTTACCGCCGGAGTCGCCATCTGAGCACTTTCCCAAAAGCATCTGGCCACTGTGGTTCACGGCCTACACCTTTAGCCACACTCGAAAACCTACCGGTCTTTTTGTTGGGGGACTCGTTCTGGACTACCTAATACGCTTTTAGAGCTTGCCATTCGAACGGCTAATACATCGCATTTGGCTCCGTGTAAAATAGCATTGGCAGTCGATCCTAACAACAACTGAACGCCATGCCGGCCATGACTCCCAACGACAATAAGATCGGCCGAAATTTCTTTAGCAGCACGGTGTATTTCCCGAGCGGGTCGGCCCACTGCCTCCTGGTAATCGACATTAGCCAAAGAATACTTATTGGCCAGTTCATCGAATTGTAGTTCGGCAATCGCGATTTCCTCCTCTCGCGCTCTAAAAGGAAATTGACCTAAATAGGAGTCAGCTGGATAAACAGGGGCTTCGTAGACATGCATAAATCTAAAATGTGCAGTCGTACCCGCCAGCCGCACTGCAGCGTCTAACAGGTAGTCATCGTGGCCGACAAGCTCAAATGCCACTAGGACAGATTTGTAGGCGCTCATTGCTGTGCTTCCTTTTGGGGTTATGGCTGTATCGCTTGACTATAGGCTAGTCAAAAAGTGATCAACGCACATTGACCAGCGTCAATTTTTTAACGAAATAGCAATTGCCCTCGCCACAGTTCAGATCTGGCCGCGCTACTGGAAAACAAGTTTTTGGTACGAATTCGCCGACAAATGAGGTTACTATGAGACTGAAAGATCGCGAAGTTGAGAGGTCTGCATGGCTTGGAAAAGCCAACAAGGTCTTCGCGAACTGGCCAATAATACTTAGCCCTGGCTAGCGCCTGAAAGAACCTGGGGCTGGAGCAACGCCGGCTTGAGCTCCTTCGACGCGGCAAAAGACATCGAACGCAAGGAATACTCATCGTGGTCGGACCCCGAGCGCATTGCGGTCAATGTGGACAGCCTCTACCGCGAATTTAGCAATGGCGATACCGCGACAGGTGTGATGGGACTGTTTGCAGAACTGGCAGGCTTTGTCGATGACAAATAGCGATGGAGATGTTAAGTCGCACCGCAAAGGCACGGTCATATTCGTCTGATTTACACAGGTCCTGTAAATCCGTTGGCGTGCAGGTATACTGTCGGGTTTGAGCAACAGGAAAACTTTTTAATAGACTCCTGTTTAATAGACTCCTGTTTAACAGGCTCCTGACTGATAACTGATTGTGAAAAAACTTCCTACAAAAGCAGATATGCGAGCCGAACTCGAACGCAGAATCAATCAGTTCGAGAAAAAAGGCGGCCAGGTCACTGAGATCCCCACGGGTATCAGCGGGAGGGACGTGCTGGACAATTCACCACCTGCTCGCAGATTATTCCTGGAACCTACCGTTACAAGAACGCAGGTCCCAGAAGTTATCGCTGCTATTGAAGCCCGACGCAAAGAAAAAGTAACCGCTAAACCAAAGCACAAACCCCGCAAGCAAACTACCCGCAAGCGCAAAACTATTTACGATGATTTCGGTGAACCATTGCGCACTGTCTGGGTTGATGAATAATAGCAATAGGATATGGAACCATGAGCGCGATCGTTACAACCTTCAAAATTGAAATACCTCAGGCACAACTGGATGACCTAAGTGAACGCCTCGCGCTAACGCGCTGGCCCGAAGAGGAAACCGTCGAGGACTGGAACCAGGGAGTGCCCCTATCGTACGCGAAAGAGCTTGCCAACTACTGGGCGACTGACTACGACTGGCGCAAGTTCGAGGAAAAACTTAATACCTGGCCGCACTTTAAGACCGAGATCGATGGTATCGATATTCATTTCATTCATCGACGCAGCCCACACGAAGATGCACTACCACTGATTATCTCCCACGGCTGGCCCGGTTCTGTTGCAGAGTTTCACAAAGTGATTGACGCACTGGCAGACCCCACCGCACACGGTGGCAAAGCTGAAGATGCTTTTCACGTTGTAGCGCCGTCACTACCCGGTTATGGTTTTTCCGGAAAGCCGACCCAACAGGGTACCTCTGTCGATAAGATTGGTGAAATGTGGGGGCAGTTAATGGCCACCCTGGGATACGATCGCTACGTGGCACAAGGTGGTGATTGGGGCAGCATGGTTACCCAGAGCATGGGTCAAACTCAGACTGAGCACTGCGCCGGTATTCATATCAATATGCCTATTATTGCTCCAGATCCCGACACAATGGACGACTTATCTGAGCTGGAAAAATCAGCGCTGGAGGGAATCGGCTTCTATCAGGAGTGGGACAGCGGATACTCCAAACAACAAGCCACACGCCCACAAACCTTAGGGTATGGTCTGGCCGATTCTCCTGTCGGTCAGATGGCCTGGATAGTTGAAAAATTCTACGCCTGGACCGACTGCGAAGACAGCACGGGCAAGCACCCGGAGAACGTTTTATCAAAGGATGAGTTACTGGACAACGTTATGTTGTATTGGCTAAACAATACAGCGACGAGTTCAGCGCGACTTTACTGGGAAAGTTTCAGTACGCTCAATTTCGATCCAATCGATATACCGGTTGGATGCTCTATTTTCCCGAAAGAGATTTTCCGCAGCAGCCGCCGCTGGGCCGAGAAAAGATTCAGCAATATTATTCACTGGAACGAGTTGGATCGCGGCGGACATTTCGCCGCCTTCGAACAGCCCGAACTCTTTATCAAAGAGCTGCGCACCGCGTTTACATCCCTCAGAACGTAATCGCTAAAAACATCCGCAGGAGACAACATGCCAGATAGTCCCCCCGCACCGGGAACGATGACGAATCCCTTTGCGAGCAAAGAAATTTCGCCTCCTTTTTCAGCACACTGGGAAGCAA
>JBLGAR010000090.1:0-19007 GCA_047612385.1 Cryomorphaceae bacterium
TCTCCTACGCCGTCTGGCTCTATTATCGTTTCAATCTCAGCCATCGGGATATCGAAGATTTACTCGCTGAACGCGGCATCACTGTCAGCCGTGAATCCATCCGTCTCTGGTACCCAAAGCACTCGCTACGCTCATGGGGCAGGCTCTGTATCAAATTCGGCGCTATATATACACGTCGATTGAAACGAAAGCACCGAGGCTACGGCGACACATTTTACATTGATGAAGTTTTCGTCAAGATCAACGGTAAGCAGCATTACCTGTGGCGCGCTGTAGATCAAGACGGTGAGGTCGTTGATGTTTATCTTCAAGCAAAGCGTGATGGAGCTGCTGCAAAGCGCTTTTTAAAACGCCTGTTGCGATCACATGGAGATGAACCGAGGAAGATCGTGACTGACAAACTGCGAAGCTATGGAGTAGCGCATCGAGAGTTGATGCCTGAGGCAATCCACAGCACTAAACCATATGAGAATAGTCGGGCAGAGCAATCGCATGAAGCGACCAGGGTGAGAGAGCGAGGGATGCGTAAGTTCAAATCAGTTAGGCAGGCGAAGCGGTTCTTGGGTACCCATGCAGCGGTAAGTAATCTATTCAACCTAGGTAGGCACAAGGTCGGTGCTCAGCATTACCGTGATCTCAGGATAAGTGCGTTTACTGAATGGAGTAGCGCAGTTGCTTAAGATCAGAGCCAGGACTATTCTGATCTCAAACACTTAACTTGCCAATACCCAATGGAACCTTGGACCATAAAGGCGTCATAAACATGCAAGCGCCTATGGGGGCCATACTCTTCGATGACCTTCGCTATCAACACGGTCGACTGCCCGAGGTAAGAACCTAGTTCGACGAATTCCCCCGGCGCTTTGTCTGCAAGTACTTGACTGGCCAGGTGGTATAGGCCCATAAGCTGACACGCTGCGCTGATGGGAGGGCTGCGCTAGAGAGCCATCAAAAGGTAATAACAACTTAACGAACGGAATTTGCTAGAATCACCCTATGAGTACAACGAAGCAAAGAGGGTAGTGCACTAGAATGCATAATAACTTTATCAGCGAGTTGATGGACTGGAGGCCAACACTTCCAGGTGCAGCGCGCCTGTTTAATCGTTGCTTGGCGCGGTTTGGCACGCATATGCGCATAGTGCATCCGTGGGGTAACGGGCGCATGAGTAATGTTGAACAGCGGATGAATCATTTCCATTTATGTAGCCAAGTTCTGGCTTATAACGTCCCTGGTGACTTCGTCGATCTGGGTTGTTATCTGGGGCAGACTAGCGTGATATTCGATAGAGCGATTCAGGAATATGATCCGCAGCGGCTTTTGCATGTATATGACGCTTTCTTGGTTCCTGGCTCGGTAGAGACCCTCAAACACAACTTTTTTTCAGTTGGCGCTACGGTTCCAGAAATCCACGCGGGCTGGATACAAGAAACAATACCAGAGAAATTGCCCGAGCGTATCAGCTTCGCTCATATCGACCTAGGCTCAAGAATTAACCCTGAACATAAGGAGCTGGTGATCTATTGCTTGGAGCACATCTATCCGAGAATGTCCGAGGGAGCAATTTGCGTTCTACAAAGCTACTGCGATCCCTCTATTCGAGAAAATTGGGACCCTTTTCACCGCCCTGCAGTAAAGCAGGCAGCCGATGAATTCTTCAAAAATAGACCTGAAGAGATGTCGGTTCTATACACGGGCGAAGCCCATATATTTGCCCACGGGTATTTCCGCAAAAAAGCACAAACTTAATGGAAAAAAGAACGTTTGCCAAATCTCTAAAGCTTCAGAAGGACATTCACCGGGTCATTCCCGGCGGCTGCCATACCTACGCAAAAGGTGATGATCAATTTCCTGAGTTCATCCCTCCCCTCATCGCTAGCGGCAAAGGTTGCCGCGTATGGGACGTGGACGGCAATGAATACATTGAGTATGGCATGGGCTCGCGAGCGGTTAGTCTCGGCCACGCTTACCCGTCAGTTAACGCAGCTGCTTGCAAACAACTTGATCAAGGAAGCAACTTTGCGCGGCCTGCCGCCATCGAATTGAAGGCCGCCGAAGAATTTCTCGCCATGGTTCCAGGTGCGGACATGGTGAAGTTTGCCAAGAACGGATCTGACGTGGCTTCCGCGGCGATCAAACTGGCACGGGCCTACACCGGACGAAGCAAGATTGCCTTTTGCGAAGACCATCCCTTTTTCTCAATAGATGACTGGTTCATTGGCACGACAGCCATGAAAAGAGGGATTCCTACAGGTCAACTTGAGCTGTCTGTGGGGTTCCGTTTCAATGATATAGACAGTGTAAACAAGTTGTTCGAAACTCACCCGCAAGAGATAGCGTGTTTCATCCTTGAGCCTGAAAAACATGAAAGGCTGAACATGAACTTTATACGAGAGCTTCAACAGCTTTGCCGCGATCATGGTTCACTGTTGATTTTGGATGAGATGATTACAGGCTTGAGGTGGCACTTAGGTGGCGCACAGACCTTGTACGATATAGTTCCAGACCTGTCCACTTTTGGGAAAGCAATGGGTAATGGTTTCGCCGTATCAGCACTTGCCGGTAAACGGGAAATTATGGAGCTGGGCGGTTTACGTAATAGCGAAGAAAGAGTATTTTTGCTTTCGACCACGCACGGAGCCGAAAACCACGCTCTAGCCGCATTCATAGCCGTTGTCGATGCATACAAACAGATGGATGTTGTCGATTACCTTCAATATCAGGGCGAACGATTACGACAGGGTATGCTTAAGACTATTGCAGAGCACAATCTGACTGATTATGTAGGCGTGCATGGGCACCCGGCGGCGTTGATTTACTCTACCGCGGATCATGAAAATAAGGGCTCTCAGCCTTTTCGAACACTTTTTTTACAGGAGTCCTTGAAGAGAGGTTTACTGGCGCCCAGTTTAGTTTTGAGCTTTTCTCACAAGGACGAAGATGTTGATCAAACCCTGGAGATTGTTCATGAAAGTTTAGGCATCTACCGAAAAGCATTGGACAATGGTATCGATCAGTACCTTGAGGGACGGCCTGTGCAACCAGTCTTTCGAAAATTTAATCATCCAGAACAATCGATGTAGCAAGCGAGTTCTAAACGAGGAGTGTTGGAATATTGGATCTTTTTAGTACAAGGCCGCAAAGAATTAAGGTGAAGAAAAAGCGATGACTTTGATCTCTAGCGCTTGCTATTTGTGCGGCGGAAATCAAACCTACGATTTCTTCGACTTGCCGCCACTCCCCACGCAAGATGGCGTGATGAGTTCCACGAAAATCAATGCGTTAGGAGCCGTTAGAGGAGCCATTCAACTACGCCACTGCAAGACTTGTGGTTATGTTGGAAACGAGGGTCATGATTCTGCCAAGGTGAGTTTTGACGACTACGATTTTTCTAACGACAATTCGCCCATGTACTCCCGGTACACACAGGAATTGTGTGATCGTCTCATTGGGCGCTATGATCTGAATCTGAAGTCAATTGTTGATATTGGCTGTGGTGATGGGGAATTTTTGCGAGCCCTTTGCACGCTGGGTAATAATAAAGGTGTAGGAATTGATCCGGGTTTTGATCACTCCACTGGAGTTCAGGATAGTGGAGAGGATATTGCCTTCCTACGTGAATATTACTCGCAAGAACACGCCAAGTTTCAATCAGACTTGGTTACCAGTCGACATGTAATTTCGATCTCAAATGACCCATTGACATTAGTAAGACTCATAAGGAAAAACCTCGCGCAGAAATCTCAGGCTGTGGTTTATTTTGAAACGCCGAATGTTCGCTATACGTTTGGACAGAAAATAATCTGGAATGTAGCGTACGAACATCGTAGCTGGTTCTCGACGGAGTCTCTAAGGTATTTGATAGAACTGGCCGGTTTTGAGGTATTGGATATCGACCTATGCTGGAATGACACCTTCCTTTATGTTGAAGCTCGCCCTACCGATACTTTTGTCCCCCCACGTAAACCTGACCCCGACAAATTGATCGATCTAGAGAGGGATATTCGAGGTTTCTCTGCAGGTTTTTTGGAGTTAATGGAGGCTCATACCTGCAAAATTTCTGAGATAAAGGCCCAGGGGAAAAAAACAATTGCCTGGGGTGCTGGAGCGAGAGCCGTCACGTATTTCAATCTGTTTGAGCTTTCGCAGGAGGTGCCATGTATTGTTGATGTTAATGAAAAAAGGCAGGGTAAGTACCTTCCGGGAAGTGGTCAGGAAATTGTCGCGCCAGAATTTATTCAAACCTATCAGCCCGAACTGGTCATAATTACAAACCCAACGTATGAGGTCGAAATAAGAGAGCAGGTGCAGCGTCTGGGAATTAATCCTGAATTCTGGGTTCTGTAAAATATTCTTCACTAAAATAGGGCTCTAAGCGAGTATGGAAGCTACGTATACAGTCGCTGTAGCAGATACTGACCAGGATGACTCGTCTCCTCCATTATTGGAACACTAGGCCCGAAGTATACGATCCAAAACCTGGTCAGCCACATGCATTACCTTGCGCACTATCCGAAATGGCAACAGAACAATTCGCTTCCACAAGGGAATTTTGCTGATGAAAAGGGTTCGAAAAAACTGTGTGATACAAAATTTTAGTAGAGAAAATTTATCTGCATTACTCAGCTCTTGGCTTTTGATGACCGTTGCAAATATATTAGCGGTTCTGGGTAAAAGCTCTTCCAGCTTTGCACCAAAAAACTTGTAGCGTAAGGGTTTGTCTACATACTTCGCCTCTCGCCATTTTTTAAAATCTTCATTCGAATTAAATTTCTCCAGCGTTACGTCTTCAGCGAAATGAATAAATCCTATCTCAGATATCCGGAAGAAGAGTGAAAATGTTTCTTTGTAGTAATACTTTCCATCCACCCACATGCAATCCATGAGTGTCTTTCGTCGGAAGACCCCATAAAAATATTGCTGAAATCCACTGGGTTCGGAGTACCCTATTGCGATCAAATTTTTAAGGCGAGTGAACACACTCTCCCCAACACTCGAGTAATTTCGGTAGGTGTACCAATACCGCCCCTCCAAATAGGCATTGGCTCTTGGGCCTACAAGCTCAATTTGCGGAGAATCAGAGAATCTGGCTACGCACCTTTCAATATAATCCTGCGGGATGTCATCATCGTCATGAAGCCAAAGAAAAAACTCCCCTGTTGCTTTTCTCGCGACGAAGGTATGGTTTGGCTCCATACCGAGATTGAACGCCTGTCGGAAAACATGAATTCGGCTATCTCTAGTTTCAAAGTGGTCTAGGACAGCATCCATTTCTGGCATACGCGAGCAATTGTCCGACACGACTATTTCAAGATTTCTGTAGGTCTGGTCGATTAGCCCGCTGAGGACCTTTTCCAGCCCGTCTGGCCGCCTGTAAGTTGTGAGGCCGATGCTAACCAGCGGGTTCGATTGATTAGTCATTGTGTTTAGATCTCACACTTTATCGTTTCGCATATAGCGACAAAAGCGACGGGTTGCCATTCGTGGGGAGTTTAGCTGTCACTGGTCCGACCTTGGAATAACGATTGGTAGACATGCGTCAACACATCCTTCATAAAAAATCTGCCAGGAGCTCTACCTATAAATAACACGTTGGAAAACTTGGCATCCATCGCTGCAGACTGAGTAACGGTTTGGGCCGTATAATTTAATTCAGGCAAAGGAAAACCATGGCCAACAGCCCGCGTAAACTGGTGCACGCAGGGGTTGTCTGAGTCTACGATTCCCATGGACCTGAGTTCATCATATATACTCTCTGTAGCGTTTTCAAAACCAAAGTCGTCGCCTGCCAAAACCTCAACCGTACAACTGTGATATTCGCTCTCAGGCGTCAGGTTGGGATAAAGCGTTATCCTTCCGGAAATTTTGGCAGAATCGTACACATTAATGTAGTAGCATTTTGTACTAAATGGTTTTTGAAATGAAAAATCATACAAAGCGGTTTTTCTAAATTTGGGCGAAGGAAAAGAGGCCGAGAACGACACATGCTTGGAGAATAAGGCGGGAGCGACCGACCAAATCAATTCATCAACCTGAAGGGTCTTGTCGCCAACATCCAAATGAGTGACCTGGCCACCCGAGTGAGAAATATTTTCAATCTTGGTATAACCTAGAAAAGTCACGCCTACTTGCGCCAGTTTCGCCATCAAAAATTCAATCCAGTAACCCATTCCACCTGTCCGGGGATAAATTTTCTGCGAACCTGGGTGAGGGTAGTGGTAACCGAGAGAAGTGTCGTATCTTTCATCCGTCTTAAGCCGCTCCGACGTGCCAGAATCAAAAGCGAGTATACGGTTCATATCAAACAGATTTATCATTTCTGCAGAAAGAATTGCCGCATCGCATCCCATAAATTTTTGCACAACTGAGGAAAAAACCTCGCGGTAAATGGTCGGTCCAAAGCGCTCAGTAATCAATTCTTCAAGGTTGGTCGCGCCCGAAGAGAGACTGGGATTCAGCAACTCGAGTTCAGCCTTTTGCCTAAGCTTGTCATCCATCAATCGGGTATCTACAAATGGGCCAATTTCACTGAGCGTGCCGGCATAAAAATTTCCCGATAGTCCGGGGTTAAAGAAACAAAAATTCTCCCGAGTCGCCCCACCAAAAAGAAAATCATCAAGCATCTCAATACCGCTGAAAGTGCCAACATGCGTGCCGTAATCAAAAGACCCGAATGGCGTAATATCCGTCTGCAGAAGCCCACCCGGACGCTTCGCGGGTTCAATCAGATAAACCTGATGCCCCTTTACGGCTTCAAAGTACGCCGCGGTCATGCCGGCTATGCCAGCACCTGCAATTGCGACTGTACGGGGGTTTTTCATATGCGCTAAGTTCGCTTCATTCAAATAGACCTGTCACAGCACCCAAAGTTCGGGATCAATACCGTGCTTATGCGGCCGCTGCCTGGCAAATATTTTCGGCGCCTTTTGCTGTAGTTCCAGCGACTTTTTAAAAGACCTTGCTGTCATAGATTTAGGAGAATAATTAACATGCCGACCGATTTTATAACATAAAAACCTTCCGTCAGTCGTCTAAATTCACCGCTTACGGCCTAGGTCACAGAAGTGAATTGCTGCCACTGAGGTGGCCAGCATTGTGTGGCGAGAAAGCAAATTGTGACACTGCAAGCAGCAATCGCGTGCAAATCTTGAAGTAATCGCCAAATTAGGGCACTGTTTCTCTAGAAAGATTGTGCTCGCTCTCAGGTGATGGCAAAAATTAGGAGGTAATATCAGCGATGAAAGTGGTACTTTTCTGCGGAGGTCTGGGTACAAGGCTCCGTGAGCATACAGAGACGATACCAAAGCCCATGGTAAATATTGGGCAGCGTCCGATGCTGTGGCACTTGATGAAGTACTACTCACATTTTGGCCACAATGAATTCATTCTCTGTCTGGGTCATATGGGGGAGCAAATAAAGCAGTACTTCATCAACTACGCGGAGTGGGCATCAAACGACTTCCAACTGTCCGGCACTAGCAATGAAATACACCTGTTCAATCGCGACATCGCCGACTGGAAGATTACTTTTGCCGACACTGGCAGTAACGCGAGTATTGGCCAAAGGCTCAGAGCGGTGCGTCACTACCTCGAACCGGACGCTTCCTTTCTTGCCAACTACAGTGACGGGCTATCAAATCTCCCCCTGGATGATTACCTCGACTTCTTTCAACGTAGAGACAAAATCGCCAGTTTTGTCAGGGTGCGTCCGGAGAGCAGTTTTCATGCGGTTACAGCGCAGGATGACCACGTGGTGAATGACATCTTCCCTTCAAGCAAGTCTGATATCTGGATTAACGGCGGATTCTTCGCATTCAAACAGGAGATTTTTGACTACATCGGTGAAGACGAGGATTTGGTCGAGGAACCCTTTCGCCGCCTTATTGCCGAACAGCAGCTACTGGCCTACCCCCACAAGGGATTCTGGGCATGTATGGATACTTACAAAGACAAAAAAGCGTTTGACGACAGAGAGGCAAGAGGCGATATGCCATGGCAGCTTTGGAAATCCCCGTAGCAGGTTTTACCACACTATTTTGTGCCCGTAAAAGCTCTCTGCAAAGCCTGCATTGCACTCGACTCCGCGAATGCGCATCAGTGCCAGAAACGTTTCTTGCTTAAACCAGTGCCGCGATCGCTGAGTCGCATAGCTATCGTAAACCTGTCTAGCCTTGCGACGGCTGAGGCCCTCGCTCAACGGAACAAACACATTCGGCTGCCCAAGGTCGCCGTCCCACTTCAAAATTTCGTACTCGAGAATAGTGTGGTCTCGCCAAGTATTCCAGCTCAACTGCGAGAGCAATTGATGATCCTGATGTCGATCTTGTGCATAGTGTGTGAGAATCAGGTCGGGCGAGAAATCAGCTTTGAGGGTTTCGAACACTTGCTTAACCTGCTCGCCCTGCCAGGGCAGGAAAGCGTCCTTAAACTGATGAATTTCAACCTTCACCTCGGCTGCACCAGCGGTGAAGAGAGCTGCGGCGTTATGGGCTTCCTCAGCCCGCGCAGAATCTTCGCCGCAAAGGACAACCCATCGAATGCGCAGCTTCGGGTTGTGTTCAATCAGGCGCATGATAGTGCCTCCTGCCCCGAGTTCGATGTCATCTGGATGCGCCCCTATACAGAGCAAACAATTTACCCGATCCATATCAATGAAAGAGTTCACCCGGGCTTGCCTCCGTGTTCAAGGTTGGAAGAGTACCGCCTGCAATAGGCAGAAGGGTCAAAATCAGGGTAGTCGCGGTCTCGCGGTGATATACAACTGACTGATAGTGGCCAATCGATAGAGAATGCAGAATCATTGAACCGGAACCCATCCGCCAGCTCTGGCCGGTAATCATCAGACATCAGGTAAACCACGTCGCAGTCTGCCTCCAGCGTCTGAAACCCATGCGCGAAGCCCACTGGCACATAGAGTGCATTTTGAGATGAAGCACTGAGTTCGACCGCGACATGCTGCGTGAAGGTGGGCGAATGCGGGCGCAAATCCACAATCACATCAAATATCTTGCCTCGTTCGCAGCGCACCAATTTAGCCTCTTGTGAGGGCGACCACTGGAAATGCAGGCCGCGAAGTGTGCCAGCCGAGGCGTTGTGTGAGACATTGGCTTGCGCAATATTCATGCGAATACCGTGCTGTTGAAACTCCTCCTTGCACCACAGTCGGGCAAAGAACCCACGATCATCCTCGATAGGATCTACCTGAACCACAAAAGATCCTTCCAGTTCGGTGGCCAAAAACTTCATCGGGCACTCCAGTACAGCTGATCATCAAGCTGGCCAGTGCGCTGCAGAAATTTCAGCTGTAGCAAACGAGTAAAAGCCCGAAATTTGTAGGTGTCGGTGGACATCTCTATCCGCTCAAACAATTGCCTCAACTCCACGGCACCGTCTTTGGCGGTCCATCGCGACTTGAACCCCGGTAGGCCACTGTGAATCTTGTCAAACGATACCCGGTAGCTGCGATTATCCGCATTGGGCGGCCCGGTTATCACCTCGCAGCCCGGAAACACAGACGCAACTATCTTTGCTATATCACGTATTCGGTAGTTCTCGGTGGTGGCACCCACGTTGAAGACCTCACCATTTACCTTGCTACTCGGCGCTTCCAGGGCACATCGCATGGCCTCACATATATCTTCGATGTGTACGATAGGTCTCCAGGGACTACCATCACTTAACATCACTATTCTACTCGTTGTCCAAGCGAGCGCGCACAGATCGTTCAGGACAATATCGAATCGCATCCGAGGTGAAGGTCCATAGGCGGTGGCGTTGCGCAGAAAAACGACGCTGAAATCGTCACTCGCCATCGCTCCCAGGTCTCGCTCGACCAGCACTTTACACCGGGCATACGCGGTTTGTGGATTTAACGGCGAAGTCTCATCCACTAAGTCAACGGCGGCTGCACCGTAGACGCTACAGGAGGAGGCATAAACGAAACGCCTAACGCCGGCATCGCGAGCGGCCTGGGCAATTTTTATCGAACCAAGGTGATTGATTTCGTAGGTAATCTCGGGACGATGCTCACCCAAAGGATCGTTGGATAACTCGGCAAGGTGCACCACCGCATCGAAGCCTTCGAAGTCGAGGGGGGTTACTGTTCGTAAATCCTTATACAGAGTGCCCGGCGCCTGCGGCATCTTGAGAGGGTCCGTGTACAAGGTCCCTTCGCGGTAATAGCCGCTGTCCAGCCCGGTGACCCTGTGTCCGTGCCCAGCCAACCAGGCTGCGAGCCGTGTTCCTATGTAACCTTCTGTGCCGGTAACCAATACGTTCATTCAGTTATTTTCCCATACCCGCTAACGCACATGTACTTCTGGGATCGGCACGACGAATTGGCCACCCCATTGTCGAATGCCGGCCATCTGTTCGCAAATCTCGTCTGCCAAATTCCAGGGCAATATCAATACGTAATCCGGACGGGTTTCTAAAATCCGATCGGGGTGCTCGATGGGAATATGCGTACCGGGTGTTAACAGCCCCTGTTTGTGGGGACTGCGGTCAACCGTATAATCGATAAAGTCGGTGCGAATGCCGCAGTAATTCAAGAGGGTGTTCCCTTTACCCGGCGCACCATATCCAACAATGCTTTTGCCCTCCGCTTTGGCTGAAATTAAAAACTCCAGCAGTTTGCGCTTGGTCCCGCGCACCTGCTCGGTAAAGCCTTGGTAGCTTTCCAGTTTGTTAAAGCCCAGGGACAGCTCTCGGCCACGCAGGTTCTCCACCTGTTGAGTCACAGCGAGCGCAGTATATTCGGCGTGGCGGGCATAAATACGCAATGAACCCCCATGGGTGCGGAGTTCATCCACGTCGAACAGGGTCAGGCCATGCCGCGCAAAGGCCTGTTCGACCACCAAAAATGACAGGTAGGAGAAATGCTCGTGATAAATGGTGTCGAACTGGTTGTGCCACATCAGTTGCAGCAGGTGTGGAAATTCCATAGTAATAACGCCACTGCCTTGCAACAGAATCTTCAGCCCGGCGATAAAATCGTTTAAATCAGGTACGTGGGCCAATACATTGTTGCCGATGATCAGGTCCGGCCTGCCGCGCTGAGTAAGTAATTCACTGGCCAGGGCGCTACCAAAAAATCGGACTTCAGTCGGTATGCCTTTCTCATTAGCCACCCGAGCGATATTGGCAGCAGGCTCGATGCCCAGACAAGGCACACCGTGTTTAACAAAGTGCTGCAGCAGGTAGCCATCGTTACTGGCAATTTCGATCACTTGTGACTCTCCCCCCAGGGCAAAGCGTTCGATCATGGCCTCGCAATAGCGCTGGGCATGCTGGACCCAGCTGTCGGAGTAGGAAGAAAAATACGCATAGTTGCTGAAAATGTCCTGCGGACTTACGTATTGTTTAAGCTGGACCAGAAAGCAATGCTCGCAAACATGCGCATGCAGAGGGTAGAACACCTCTGGTTCATCTTGTCGATTGGGTTCGATATATGACTCACACAGTGGCGACATACCCAGATCTACAAAACTGTGCCGCAAGGGGGCCAGGCAAAACCGGCAAGGGCTGTCTATGAGCGCGTGTTTATCGGAAATTTCCATCAGTCTGGCTGTATCCGTTTGCCCCTTGAAAACGGCATTCAAACCGCTCCTCTTGACTGCAGCGTTACCCGGCCTCGATCAATTCTTCGCTTTATATACTGGCCAAATATGTGCTTGATTCCGTAGTAAAACCCTCGCACCGTACTTGGGTTGAATGCCATGATACCCGAGTATCCTCTGGACTCGCCAACCCATCTACCCTTGTACTCCTCACCGCCATAACCGAAATCCAGTGACTCTGCACGATCTACATCCAATAGATGCTCGATCATTAGATTGGAGAGCACAACACCTGGGGCAAGGTCGCGGAAGCTTTCGTCAAAATTGACCCGGATCATACTCGCCACTCCCCCTGATAAAAGCCAGAACTGCGCGGCAATAGCCTTGTCACCTAGTTTCAGAACACCCAGGCGAAGACAGCCCTGTGCGGCTGCCAGCTGCATCCAATCAAGGATAAATCTGTCAATAGTCGATTCGCGGGATTTCCAACAGTGTATTGACACCATTATGTATTCATCGATCGCACTGCGCAGTGCACCCGGATTGGAATCATTGGTCAATATGGAGAATGTCAGCTCGCCCTTTTTTTCCAAATTCCGCCGCCGGCGTCGGCTGTTGTACCTCTGGTTTGAACTGCGCCCGGCCAGGTAGGCCTGATAGTCAAGACCGGCACACTCTTCATATTGGTTGTAGGAGTTAGCATAGATTTGCACCAGATATCCGGCGTTCTGCAGGGCCGTGAGTACATCCAGACCAAGTGGAGATCGGTTGGCAAGAGGCGCAAGTCGCATGACCTCAACGCGCCCGGGGCTATGGTCTTCGTCCGAATCACGAAGCCACTTGAATAAAGTCGTCAGGAGTTCCTGTCGCTTCGTCTCGGCCGCAGGGTCAACTAAAAAACAGGCGGCTGCATAATTTTCACTGTGGCCTAGCGTTGCGAGGGCAAGGGCCCTTGGAACCGCTGGATCAGAGGGGTTCCAGCGCATCGGTGAAAGCAGTAGTGGCTTGCCCGTTACTATATCCTCTACCGAATAAAGTCGCAGTGTCTGGTTCCCCACGTAAAAATGTCTAATCAAGAACTCAAACCATTCCTGCTGGCTGAAAAACCCCTGGCTGACCGCCACTGCCAGCAAGTTTTCATAGGACTCGGGGAGCTCGGCGTAACTGTCGAAGTGGCGGATCCGGTAGCTCACACCTCTGGCTTCCCCGCATTCACATCGGTAACAGCCTGCACTTTGTCAAAAACTCGCCGCCACGTTTTGTGCAGCAAATGGGGCAATAGCAGTGACAATGGCATGCGCAGGTAATGTGAACGCACGTAGAGACAAAATTCAGCAAACCTTGTATATGGCTTGGAACAAGAGCGATGATCTGGCAGGAAAGCACGAATGAACAAGAAGTCCATAATGTCGATGTGTAAATAACTCGACCTTATAGCCTTTAAAGACTCGCTGACTTCCTCAGGGACCGGTGTAGCCAAAAACATCTGTGAATAGCGGAGACCAAGGTACAGGGAGTTGCTCATCCCGAGCTCCTCTGCCCTTCGATACAAGTTGTTCCAGAAGTCTTCCTCTTTCACGGAAAAGCTGCGCAACAAACGATCGAGGTCCAGCAGGTCCCTTAGGCCATTATGGAATTGGCCCTCGTGGAATAGATGGGTCGCACTGTGTAAAACCATATCCAGTGGAGCAAGTACAAACACACCCGGCCTCACCTCTTGTAGGTCTTCGAATAGTTTGTCAGCGTTCAATTTTTCGTCGGAGGTAGGCGGCAGTATCGTGTGATGTACGTCCAGCACGGATTCACGCTCCTCATGCACCAGAGGTGGAATCTCATGCATCCATTTCCGGTAATACACGTCATCGTAGGAGTCCTCGCCATTCGACTCCCAGCCATACTCCCGCAGGATATCTTCAACAACTTGCAAGTGCGTTTTTGGTACCAGCAAGTCGAGGTCGGAGATTAATCTCCCAGGAGCCGGGGGCAGCCCGCCTACTAAATAGGCTCCTCCTTTAAGGAGTATTAGCTTCTGGCCAGCCTCCTCCATGGCACGTAGTAGCCACATGATTTCGTATTCCAGTTCCTCTACCTGCTTGAGATGGGTCCAGGACACCGAATCCATATGACGGCGAACTTCATAGGGTACCTGGTCACTCAAACCGCGCTCTTCCAGCAGCAAGCCAAGGCTGGCGAGCAATCCTGCGGCACGAGCCTGAGGGATGACCACATCCCATTGATCAAGCCTAAGGTCCCTGCATATTTCCGGCTGTATCAAGATATCGAGGAGCAATACAGTCATTGCGCAGCCGCCTGAGCGCCCAAATCTTCGAGCGCCCGCAGTGCTTCATCCAGATTGCTATACCGCAGCTCATAACATTGCACCGCATCCATCAGTGCTGTCATTGTCTCAAAACCCGTTTCAGACAAAACGTTGTAATTAAATGAGTGGTGAGCGGCAAACATAAAACACTCCGCCCGGGTTCGGGGGCGCAGTTGCGTTTTTTCCCCGCGCTGGTACTGGGGAAAAACCATCAGCCGGGCGGGCACCGGCCCCGGTTCGTGACTTGCCGGGTGCATATCTGCTTTCATATGGGCGACCACGCCCTTGTGAGTCTCTTCTGTTACTGGCCCCATCACCACGTCGGGTTGGTAGGCCCGAATGACATCGATGGACTCGTTCTTGAGGCTTACAGGCCGATAAAGAGGCTCAACATTAGCCGTTCCAAGATGAATCATCGCGTGTTCATCAGACAATACGCGCCACCCATTGAGCGCGAGCGCCGCACAAAGCGTACTTTTACCGGCGCCTGGCAGACCGGGCATAATCATGGCCACCCCATTTTTTGCCACAACCGCAGAATGCAGCTTTAGATACTCGTTGGCACAAACTGAAATACACCAATTCATACCCCACTCAAGGAAAGCATAGGCGTGCCGATTGTGCAGAGAGCCAAAAGGTTGTTGGTCGTCGAGCAAAAAGCGCGTTTTCAGCCGCAGGCGTTGGAGTAAGTTGGAAGGTTTTAAAGCGATATGGTAATCCGCAAATCCAGACGGGTCGGCAAGGGGGAAATCGCCATAAAGCGTTTGTAGGCCCAACCGAGTGGAGGCGAAGCGGCTCTCGACGCAATATACATAAGGCCCAACCTTTAAGCGCAGGCCTTCATTGTAGAGTGCGGTCTTTAGTTGTTTCTCGGTTAGGTCCCCCAGCCTTGCCATCAAACGGCTTCCACAAGACTAAAACTCTCAAGTTCTTCCAACATGATAATGGGGTTCTCTCCGCCGATCCGGTTGATAAGTTCATCCTCGGATAATGGCTTTTCAGCGAGCAACCGCAGGATAGCGGCTGCAGCGTCAGTGAGTAGATGGGTGTTGCCGGAAGCGGGATGGTAGTACACAACCGCCCCTTCATGGCGATCGTATTCCCGCATGGGAGAGGTAAGACGCCACTCCATTATCATCTTCCTGATGTCAAGGGTTAGAAGTGTATTATTTCAGATTCCAGCCATACTTGGCTAGGGAAGACCGAGAGGCGAGCTTAAGAGTGAGAAGTGGTTCACCCTGGATAAGATATGTATACAAGGGCAAAGGGCTTTATCCAGTTATGGGCGGCATAATTCTTTAATAGGGCAACATTATTTAATAGGGCAACAAAGTTTCCGTCGAAATGACTATTTACTACAGCCTACAACTCGCTTACTTTTTTTTGCATTTTTTCTTCCTCTCAACTTGGACCTCGACGGTAGCACAGGCTTGCGGTGGGGATCCGACCTCGAACACGTCATTTCGACTCAAGTCATTCTGGTTAAGGAAGTTGTTAAAAGCTGCTCGTTGATCATCGTGCTTTTTCCCCGCCTTGTGGTAAGACCCTCCGAGGGAATTCCATACTTGCGCCGAGATGCACTTCCCTTTGGTCTTCGTCTTTACCTTCACACACATCTTTCCACCATCGCCCCAAGCAACCTGGTTGCCGAGAGTGAGTAAGACGGCTGCGCCGGTGGCCGCTCCCTGATTGAATCTTCTCCGGGTTGCTGTGGATACGCTCACGCCAGGCTGCTTCGACCCCTGTTCGGTCTGGTCTTCGCTTGACATATTTTGCTCCTTTTCCATTTATACGCCCCAAACGGCGCCCAAAATTCAGGACGAATCCGCGAGCATAATCTAGAATCCTGCCATATAAAGCTAGGATACCACTAAAATCTCAGTAACAGTACAAGTCTTGCGGACACTGACGAACTCGCCACACTTCCAACTTTAGACTTCAACATACCGCATAGATGCAATAATCAAACCAAACTTTATTTTTCTCTATTATTCAGTAACTTATATATACAAATAGCGTACGCTTCGATGTTGTTGAGTCAGTAATGTAAAATTTACTGACACTCCACTCACTCTGCTCTGACAGCCGCGATACCGCCGATCAGGCCCTCAATGCGGTCGACAGCCGCCGCTTGAAATACCGGGCGGTGTCCAATAGCAATACGACAAAAGCTTCACCCAGAAGCATGGCATACCAGATGGAGGGTCGAAGGTCCCGCCAGTCCAGGGTGAGATGGGTATCAGCTCGCAGCAGCCCGCGGCAGGTCTTCATCGACCACCGTAACGCGCCAAGCAGGCTTATCTCCCGGTTGTATACCCCCGCCATCATGCCAATCACGTCACCGTACAACCAGATAAAACGCTTATTCAGAGCATATATCCCTGGCGCATCCCAGGCAGTAAGTGGCTGTTTTTTCGCCAGAGCCAACATCGGTAGCACCAAGTCCAGGCCACAGTAATAAGGAAACGCATAGTTACCGCCCAGACGGGGATTGATCTCCAGGAAAGAGAGTTGCCCGCTACCCTCATCCACCAAATATTGTATGCAACCCACGCCGGTATAATCCAGATGCTCAACCAGCGCGTTGCTAGGGTCATCCATGGCTGTCATTGCAGGCACTGAAACACCCTCTATTGCAAAGCCACTGCCGTCGGCGCGATCAGTACGCTCAATTCTGACGTCCAGAGCGTTGATAATTTTGCCATTCTCAGCGAGAAAATAGCGGTTGTACCTGGGCCCATGGGCATGGGCCTGAACCAGCAGGGAGTCATGATTTTCCGGCCATTGCGGGAAGACCTCATTCATATCGTGTTGGTCCTCGAGGAAATAGGCTTTAACCTCATTATTTCGCCCGTCGTTGGGTCTGGCGACGCAGGGGTACCCCACGGTTGCAGCGGCAGCGTGCAGTTCCTCGAAGTTCTCCGCAATCGCAAAGGGCGCCTGCGGGACGTCCAGTTCGGCCGCTATCTGCGCCATTTTCCCCTTGTCACAACAGGTGTTCACAGTGTCTGCGTCGACGGCCGCGACGGGTAACGATATTGTATCCGCCCACTTTGTCAGCTGCAGTAGAGACAGTTCACTCACAGGCATTATTATAGATATTTGCGGGTTCTGGTCGAGAAAGCCCTGCAAACTGGCAAGAAACACTTTTGTATTTCTGAACATGTCAGGATGAGTCCAGACCTGATTTACATGGCGAGACCGCTCCACGCTGTCGGTGCCGGCTTTCGAGCCCGTACTGCCCACCACCGCGGCGTGGCCAGCATTACCCAATTGTCGCGCTATAGCGAGGGACAGCCTGTAGTTACCCAGCAGGAGAACGGTTTCCATCGATTTCATCTCACATCCTTTTGTCCATTGAGCCAAAAATGACTGACGATGGCAACCTGACCACACCTGATCGTGACACGCTCCTCAATTCTATGTTCTACTAAAATGAATCACTCGATACATTGCGGCCATGGGCAATAACCAATGAACGGGAATACACTGCATGCGGAGCTGGACAAGCAGCAGCTAGGTAAAGAACTGTTCGACAGCATTACCCAGCTGTACCCGATATGTCGTAGCATAACCGGCAACGGTGTACGCAAAACCCTGTCACATCTTAACCAGATTGTGCCACTGACCATCCACGAGGTACCCAGCGGCACGACTGTCCTTGATTGGACGATCCCGAATGAATGGAATATTCGCGATGCCTGGGTAAAGAATGGGCAAGGGCAGCGGGTCATAGATTTCCAGAAGTCCAACCTTCACGTGGTGAATTACAGCATGCCCTTCCGCGGCCGCATGTCACTGAAGGAGTTGCGCCCGCATCTGTTTACTTTACCGGACCAACCCGACTGGATTCCCTACAGAACGTCTTACTACAACGAAAGCTGGGGTTTTTGCCTGAGCCAGAATCAACTTGACGCGCTACCAGAGGGTGATTATGAGGTCTGCATCGACACCTCTCTGGAGTCTGGCCACCTTAGCTATGGCGAGATTCTCATTCCGGGGGAATCGGCAGAGGAGGTTCTGGTTTCCTGCCACCTCTGCCACCCGTCCCTCGCTAACGACAATCTGTCCGGTGTGGTAGTCGCAGCCCACATGGCTCGCCACCTTCAATCACAGGCTCTGCGCTACTCCTATCGATTTTTGTTCATACCTGGAACAATCGGTGCTATCACCTGGCTGGCCCGCAACGAAATCCAGCTATCGAAAATTCGGTACGGCCTGGTCCTAGCGGGTTTGGGCGATGCGGGCCCGCTCACCTATAAGCGCAGTCGTCGGGGCGATTCGATGATCGATCGTGCCGCGGTACGCGCCCTAGGGGAGCAAGGCGAACACGAGGTTCTCGATTTTTCGCCCTATGGCTATGATGAACGCCAATATTGCGCGCCGGGATTCAACTTGCCGGTCGGCAGGCTGTCACGGACACCCCATGGAAGCTTCCCGGAGTATCACACCTCCGCCGACAACTTGGACTTTGTGCAACCGTCCCAACTGGCCAGCTCTATACTCACGTGTCTGCGAATCTTCCAGACTATTGAAGACAATCGATGCTACCTCAACTTGAAACCCCACGGAGAGCCACAGCTAGGTAAGTACGGGCTGTACGACCCTGTGGGCGGCGTCGCGATATCACCGGAGCAACAAATGGCCATACTCTGGGTGCTGAATTTATCAGACGGCGAGCACAGCTTACTGGACATTGCCGAACGCGCGGGGCTTACGCTTGACGAACTTACTCTGGCGGCGATAGCACTGACTGACAAGGGTCTGTTACGAGAGGTAACTTAACCGGGCACGAACCCTCGTTTCAACGTGCCGAACTCTGGTCGGTGCGAGGAAACAGTCTGTCTTTGGGTACTGACCAGTTAAGTCATCGATTTTGGTAGTCTCAGTCGATGAATACATATAAACGACACCGATTCCCGCCTGACATAATTTCTTACGCTGTCTGGCTCTACTATCGTTTCAACTTGAGCCATCGCGATATTGAAGATCTACTTGCCGAACGAGGAATCACTGTCAGCCGTGAAGGAATCCGACTCTGGTACCCAAAGCACTCGCTACGCTCATGGGGCAGGGTCTGTATAAAGTTCGGTGCCATCTATACACGTCGATTGAAACGAAAGCACAGA
>JBLGAR010000091.1:0-18983 GCA_047612385.1 Cryomorphaceae bacterium
TAATCAGCTTGCCTTAAAAGGTGACAACCAGGGCAGTACGAAGGCCTTTCAACAACACCTCGCAACCTCAACACAAAACCCCCAACTGGTGACTGCTGCGGAACACTTGCAAGCGGGAAAATTGGGCCTTGCTGAACCTCTGGTTAGAAAAGTGCTCAAAGAGCACCCCACTGACGTTTCCGCAATGAGATTGCTGGCAGATATCGGGATTCAGGTAAGCCGCTATGAAGACGCCAAAAACCTGCTGGAGCGCGCGCTGGAACTCGCACCTGATTTCACCCTGGCGAGAAACAACTACGCGGTTGTGTTGTTTCGGCGCCAGGAGCTCACCGAAGCACTGGAGCAGGTCGACCTATTACTGAAGGAAGACCCCAACAACCCCCGCTACTTGATTCTAAAAGGTTCAGTACTGGTACGCATGGGCACCCACCTGCCTGCCCTGTCAATCTTCGAGAAAATACTTGAAAGTTATCCTCGCCAGGCCGCGGCACAATTAAGCTATGGGCACACACTAAAAACAGTGGGGCGCGTTGAAGAGTCCATCAGCGCATACAGAAAAGCGATCGAGATTAGCCCCACTATTGGAGAAGCGTACTGGAGCCTGGCCAACCTCAAAACCTTTCGATTTGCTGATGAAGATATCGCGGCCATGCGCGCGGCGATAACCTTAGAAGGTGGCGACGCTGATGACCAAAGCCACATTGCCTTTGCACTGGGTAAGGCGCTTGAAGACCGCAGGGAATACAACGAGTCATTCAAATACTACAAACGCGGTAATGCCATTCGCAGGATAGAGCATATTTTCGACCCCAAAAAAAATATGTTCAATTCAGTAAGACAGATCCACACCTGCACAGCGGGATTTTTTGAACAGCGTGCAGGCCAGGGCTGCCAGGCACCGGATCCGATATTTATTGTGGGCCTACCCAGGGCGGGCTCGACACTATTAGAACAAATACTAGCGAGCCACTCCAGCGTAGAGGGCACCGCTGAACTACCCGATATAATCGCCATCTCCCGCGAGCTCGGAGGTCGAAAGAAAGATAACCCTGCAACTTTGTATCCTGAGATTCTGGCTGAGCTATCGCCGCAGAAGCTGCAAAAACTCGGTGAAGACTATCTGGAATCAACCAGAATTCAGCGCAGCGATACACCCTTCTTTATCGATAAAATGCCGAACAACTTTCTTCACATCGGGCTGATTCATCTGATCCTGCCGCGTGCAAAAATTATCGACGCAAGGCGCCACCCGATGGCCGGCTGCTTTGCCGGATACAAACAACTATTCGCCAAGGGCCAGACATTCACCTACGACCTAACAGACGTTGGTCACTACTATCGCAACTACGTGAAGGTCATGGATCACTGGGACGAAGTCCTTCCGGGCCGAGTACTTCGCGTTCAGTATGAAGATATGGTCGCAGATTCAGACACTCAAATCCGCCGAGTCCTGGAGCACTGTGAACTGCCTTTTGAAGAACAGTGCCTACGCTTCTATGAAACCGATAGAGCGATTCGAACACCTAGTGCAGAGCAGGTTCGCCAGCCTATTTTTCAGGAGGGTTTGGAACAGTGGCGTCATTACGAAACTCACCTGAACCCCTTGAAGAAGGCGCTGGGCCCCTTGCTGAAACGCTACCCTATCGAATAGTCCAAAACACATCTTTAGAGCAAAAAATTATGCCAGAACAAACCGAATTAGTTTTCGATAATAGCTACTCACGACTTCCCGAGCGTTTTTTTGCACGCCAGGCGCCCACACCCGTATCCACTCCCGGTGTTGTTAAGATCAATCAAAAGTTGGCGAATGAACTTGGAGTCGACAAGCAGTGGCTAGAATCGAAAGAGAGTTTGGAGGTTTTCGCGGGTAATAAAATACCCGACGGTGCCGATCCGATCGCAACAGCCTATGCCGGCCATCAGTTTGGAGGTTGGAATCCACAACTTGGAGATGGCAGAGCCGTGTTGCTGGGAGAACTCATTGCTCCCAGTGGACAGCGCTTCGACATGCAACTAAAAGGTTCGGGACCAACACCCTGGTCACGAGGAGGCGACGGCAGAGCACCCATCGGGCCCGTGTTGCGAGAGTATATTGTCAGTGAGGCCATGGCCGTGCTTGGTGTACCCACCACACGCGCGCTCGCTGCAGTCACCACGGGCGAGCAAGTGATGCGGGAGGGTCCGCAACCTGGTGCCGTTCTTACACGTGTAGCGAAAAGCCATATTCGAATCGGTACCTTCCAGTTTTTCGCCGCACGCAAAGACGAAGAAGCCCTGCAACTTTTGGTGGACCACGTGATAGCGCGGCACTATCCAGATGCGGCCAAGATGCCGAATCCTACCCATGCGCTGCTTGATGCGGCAATCAGCGCCCAGGGAAAACTGGTCGCACACTGGCAATCGCTGGGTTTTATACACGGCGTGATGAACACCGACAATATTTTGCTGTCCGGTGAAACAGTCGATTACGGCCCCTGTGCTTACATAGACGACTTCCATCCCGATACCGTGTTTAGCTCGATAGACCACAACGGTCGTTATTCTTACCGCAATCAACCCGCTATCGCGCACTGGAATCTGTCAAACCTGGCCCAGTGCTTACTCCCGCTGCTCGACCCGGATGAAGAGCAGGCAATCGCCCTGGCCCAAAAATCCGTAGACGCTTTTCCAGCCCTGTTCGAGCAGGCAAACCAGGACCAAATGACTAAAAAACTCGGGCTGAGTGAGTATCGGGCAGGCGACGATAGTCTCATGCAGGACCTGCTGGAGCTGATGGAGCAGGACCGAGCAGATTTCACTCTCACGTTTCGAAGATTGTCGGATCTTGCCGACGCTAGCTCAGACCCAGTTAGCAGCGTAGCTGAGCTGTACGAATTTTCAGAAAACTTTGCCCCCTGGTTAGAGCGATGGATAGAGCGTATTGAATCGGACGCTATGAATGCCCAGCAGCGCCAGTCGAGTATGTACCTGGCCAATCCCGTCTTTATTGCGCGTAATCATCTGGTTGAAGAAATTATTCAGGCGGCAGTATCCTCAGATAACTTCGAGCCATTTCACCAGTTGAATACGGTTCTGGAGCAGCCCTTTGTGTATCGCCCCGAATTGGCTCGTTATGCCACACCGCCGGAGCCGAGTGAAGTGGTAAAGCAGACCTTTTGTGGGACTTAACGGAAAGCTTGGGGAAACCTAAGCGGTCGCCAAATGTTCGTTAATGACTGAAAGAAATGTAGGGCCATACTTTTCTAATTTGCGCTCACCAACCCCGCTAATCTCACTAAACTGAGAAAGATTTTGCGGCACCGTAATACACATTTCCTGCAACGCCCGATCGTGGAAAATAACATAGGGCGGCACGCTCTGCTCCTCGGCAAACTCCCTGCGGCATTCGCGCAGCAATTCCCACAGAGCAACATCGATATCATGAGACAGTGGGGTTTTCGTTTGCTGTCTTGTGGACTTTTTCTTCAAATCTTGACGGAGCTCTATAGATTCCTCACCGCGTAACAAAGGTCGACACTTTTCCTCGAGGCGCAAAGCGCCAAAGCGTTCAAGGTCTACACTCAGATAGCCCCCTGCCACCAGCTGTCGAAAGACCGAACGCCACTGATTGTTATCGAGGTCTTTTCCAACGCCATAGGTGGAAAGTTGACCGTGATCAAACTGATTAATTTTTTCAGTTTCCGCACCGCGCAGAATATCCACCAGGTGATTCACACCAAAGCGCTGGCCGCTGCGGTAAGCAGCACTTAGAGCCATGCGCGCAGCCTCCGTCCCATCCCAAGTGTTGACGGGCTCCAGGCAGGTATCACAATTGCCACAGGGCTCTGGCATGACTTCATCAAAATAGTTCAGCAATGCCTGCCGCCTGCAGGTGGTAATCTCGCACAGGCCCAACATGGCATTGAGGCGATGTTGTTCAGCACGTTTATGTTCTTCGCTCCCCTCGGAGCCGGCCATCATTTGGCGGAGCTTTATCACGTCTTGCAGGCCATAGATCATCCACGCATTGGCCGGTTCACCGTCGCGCCCTGCCCTACCTGTTTCCTGGTAGTAAGATTCCACTGTTTTGGGTAGATCAAGATGAGCGACAAAACGCACGTCGGGTTTATCAATCCCCATACCAAATGCAATCGTGGCCACGACTATAACGCCTTCCTCACGGAGAAAACGGGCCTGATGATCGGCACGAGTAGTGGCATCGAGACCAGCGTGGTAAGGCAAAGCGTTAAACCCCTGCTCACGCAGCCAATACGCGGTTTCCTCCGTTTTCTTGCGCGACAAACAATAGATAATCCCGGCATCAGAGGGATGTTCGTCCTTGAGAAAACTCAACAGTTGAGATTTTGCAGTATGCTTAAGCGCGATTCGATAGCGGATGTTAGGACGATCAAATCCGGCCAAAAATTGCCGAGCCTCGCCTAGGTCCAAACGATGAATGATTTCCGCACGAGTGCGAGCATCGGCAGTCGCCGTTAAGGCAATGCGGGGTACTTCGGGAAACATCTCGTGTAACAGACTAAGACGCAGATAATCCGCCCTGAAGTCATGCCCCCATTGGGATACACAGTGGGCCTCATCAATGGCGAATAGGCAGATTGACGCGCGGGACAACAGATTCAGCATGCGCTCCTGATTCAGTCGCTCAGGCGCGATATAGAGCAAGTCCAACTCTCCGGCCAACAGACTATTTTCGATCTGCATGACTGACTGATGATCCAAGGTGGAATTCAGAAAGCTGGCATTCACCCCCAGCTGTCGCAATGCACTCACCTGATCTTGCATCAAAGCGATCAACGGAGAGATGACAACAGCGCAGCCGTCGAGCACCAGCGCCGGAATTTGATAGCAAAGTGACTTACCGCCACCGGTGGGCATAAGAACCAAGGCATCGCCGCCCTCGAGAACCGTCTGAATAATCTCATCCTGGGGTTCTCGAAAGGACTGGTAACCGAATACGGTCTGAAGAATGTTCTGGGCAGTTTTCATCGGGCCGCAGTATAACCCAAGCAAGGTCAATCACCCGCCATCAAATGAGGCGTGTTATCATCGCGCGCTGATAGGATCAGTGAGCGGCTCAACAAAGTCGATACCAGCCCACTAACAAGTTGAGATTTACGATGAAGTTCCCAAAACGACTTCTGCCTCTGATTGAAGATGGCCTGATAGACGATGTGGTAAGCCAGCTGATGAGCGGCAAGGAAGCTACTGTCTACACAGTTCGCTGTGGCTCCGAAATCCGCTGCGCCAAAGTCTATAAAGAGGCGAACAAACGCAGCTTTAAAAAAGCCGTGCAGTACCAGGAGGGCCGCAAGGTCCGCAACAGCCGCCGCGCCAGAGCCATGGAAAAGGGCTCAAAATTCGGCCGCAAACAGCAAGAGGAAGCCTGGCAGAATGCAGAGGTAGATGCACTGTATCGAGTGGCCGCCGCCGGCGTCCGGGTACCCAAGCCCTACGGCTGCTTCGATGGCGTTCTGCTGATGGAGCTGGTCACGAACGATGAAGGCCAAGTAGCACCCAGACTCAGCGAAGTCTCAATGACAGCCGAGCAAGCCATCGAAGATCACGCAATCGTCATGCAAGATGTGGTGCGCATGCTATGCGCCGGCATCGTCCACGGGGACCTGTCAGAATTCAACGTCCTGGTGGACGATTACGGCCCGGTGATCATCGACCTACCTCAAGCGGTCGATGCCGCAGCTAACAACAATGCGGAAGCTATGTTGGAGCGCGACGTTAACAAAATGCGCGACTACTACGGATTGTTCGCCCCGGAACTTCTGAAAACGAATTACGCGAAGGAGATCTGGGAGCACTACGAAGAAGGTGATCTCCATCCGGATATCGAGCTGACGGGGTATTACGAAGAAGACACCCACGAGGCAAACGTCGATTCGGTACTAGAAGAGATTAAAGCCGCTTTCGCCGAAGAACAGGAACGAATAGAACGAATCAAAAGCGCCGACGAAGATGACGAATAGCCCGATAGCCGAGCCAAACAATACGACCCGATAAGACTAAGCCAAAAGAATGCGACTCTTGCAGGGCGTGAGGCGAAACCTCCCGGTGTGATTGCCTCACAAGGGCGTAAACCTTCAACCGAGTGAGGCAATCACACTGGGGAATTTCGCCGGATCAAAAACCTAAGAGTCTTGATAAATTAAAACCAGAAGGTTTCGCCAGATTCAAACGGCCAAACTCACAGACAAAACCAACCGAAAAAGGACAAAAACCCGTGCTAACCGTAAACGAATACTTTGAAGGCAACGTAAAATCCATCGCATTTGACGGCGGCGACCTCCCAGCCAGTGTAGGGGTCATGTCCCCGGGAGAGTACACCTTCGACACCAGCCAAAAAGAATATATGAGCGTAATCAGCGGAGAACTCGTGGTAAAACTCCCCCACAGCGAAGAATGGAAAAGCTACCTGAGCGGCGAGTCATTTACCGTAGAGGCCAATCAGAGCTTCGATTTAAAGGTCCCAGCCGAAACCGCCTACCTGTGCAAATATGAGTAAACGGTAGTCGGCAGAGAGCCTGGCAAAAAAAAACTCCGCGTGCGAGGCTCAAGCCGCTCATTTCTGTACATTTTTCAACCAATATCGCTCGACTATCAAGCCGATAGCCCCTATAGTACGCCCCCTTTGAAAACCCACTAAATTCCGAGAACTATAAACCTTTGATTTCTACCGCAAACATTACGATGCAGTTCGGCGCAAAGCCCCTGTTTGAAGACATATCTGTCAAATTCAGCGACGGCAACCGCTATGGGCTCATCGGTGCCAACGGTTGTGGCAAATCGACCTTTATGAAAATACTGGACGGTTCCTTAGTGCCCAGCGCCGGCAATGTATCCATCACGCCCAACGAGCGCCTCGGCAAGCTGCACCAGGATCAGTTTGCCTTTGAAGAATTCACGGTCGTCGACACCGTCATTATGGGGCACGCCAAGCTGTGGGAAATAAAGCAGGAACGCGAACGAATATACTCCCTCCCGGAAATGTCAGAAGAAGAGGGCATGAAGGTCGCCGACCTCGAAATTGAGTTTGCGGAGCTCGACGGCTACAGCGCGGAAAGCCGTGCAGAAGAAATCTTGATGGGCGCAGGTATCGAGCAATCGCTGCACTACGGCCCGATGAGCGAAGTGGCGCCGGGTTGGAAGCTGCGAGTGCTGCTGGCACAGGCCCTGTTTTCCGATCCCGATATCTTGCTGCTGGACGAACCGACAAACAACCTGGACATCAACACTATCCGCTGGCTGGAAGGCGTTCTCAACGAGCGCAAGAGCACTATGATTATTATTTCTCACGACCGCCACTTCCTGAATGCGGTGTGCACGCACATGGCAGATATCGATTACGGTGAGCTGCGCGTTTATCCAGGCACCTACGATGACTTTATGATCGCCTCGACTGCCGTTCGCGAGCGCCAGCAATCAGTAAATGCCAAGAAGAAAACTCAGATAGCAGAACTGCAGCAGTTTGTAAGCAGATTCTCTGCTAATGCCTCGAAAGCCAAACAGGCAACGTCTCGAGCGAAGAAAATTGAAAAAATAACTTTGGAGGACATCAAGCCCTCCAGCCGTGTTAGCCCCTTTATCCGTTTTAAGCAGGAAAAAAAGCTACACCGGCAGGCAGTCACCCTGGAAGATTTCGGTCACGGTTTTGAAAATGAGCCACTATTTAGCAAGGCAAGCCTCATGCTCGAGGCGGGAACGAAGCTGGCGGTAATCGGAGAAAATGGAGCCGGTAAAACCACCTTTCTTCGCTGCCTACTCAATGACCTGAAAGCGCAAAGCGGGAAAATAAAGTGGGCAGAAAATGCCAGTTTGTCGTATTGCCCCCAGGACAGTACCGGCGATTTCAATTGTGAACTCAACCTGTTCGACTGGATGAGCCAGTGGCGCAAAGCTAGCCATGACGATCAGATTGTGCGAGCGACACTTGGCCGACTGCTATTCTCCTCCCACGATTTCGAGAAGAAAGTGAAGGTCTGCTCAGGCGGCGAAAAAAATCGTTTGTTGTTCGGCAAACTGATGATGCAGGACACTAACGTCCTGCTGATGGATGAGCCGACGAACCACCTGGACATGGAGAGCATTGAAGCCCTCAACATGGCCCTGGAGCACTACGATGGCACTTTGATTTTTGTCAGTCACGATCGGGAATTTGTCTCTTCCCTGGCAACCCGAGTCATTGAGATTAAAGACCAGCAGCTCATTGATTTTCAAGGCAGCTACGAAGAGTATCTTGCCAGCCAGGAAGAGAAAGCCCAATTAGCCAACGCATAAGCGTTGGCTAATTATCGATCAGTTACCGGCCTGCCGACCCCAAATTGCCTCAAGACGCTGATCGCGACCACAGTTCCAACGGTAATATTTGTACCTAACAGGATTCTTGATGTAGTAGTCCTGATGGCCTTCCTCCACGGGCCAAAAATCCCCTGAATCTAAGATAGGCGTTTGTACACTCTGCTTGGGAAACCTTGCAACCACTGCAGCCCTGGTTTTCTCGGCGAGCGCACGCTCTGTTTCATTACCTACAAAAATGGCACTAAGATAGCTCGGACCTTTATCGCAAAACTGACCGCGCGAATCAAACGGGTCAATATTGTGCCAGTAACTGTCCAATAGCTGCGCATAGCTGACTACCTTCGGATCGTAAGTCACTTTTACCGCTTCGTAATGGCCTTTGTGGTTTCCCTTGTACGTCGGATTCTTGGACTCACCGCCAGTAAATCCGGAGACCACCTCACTGACGCCTTCAACCTCCTGATAAAAAGATTCCATGCACCAAAAACACCCACCCGCAAAAAAAGCTTCCGCGGATTCGGCACGGGCTAAGGATTGAAAACTGCAAAAGATCGACACGATCAAAATACTGCGTAACATGATAAATCCTATTCACTCATTGAATAACTATAGACTGCTCTGAGCGCTATTAGTTCTACACTAAGATTGCTCAGTATCCAGCTCGAGCCACATCTGCTCAGCCCAAGATTTGATCTTTAGAGCCTCCAGCCAGCGATCGGATAATTCGTTGCCGCTACCATCGGTAATCGCATAACTCGGGGGCCCCAATTCGCACAGGAATCGCAACGTAGCGTCTTCAGGATTGCGTGCTCTCCAGGCGCGCATCCCCTGCTTCCACCATGATCGAAAAATAGCGACCCATTCCTGATGCTGAGGGAAATCAATTGGTACCTGCACCTGCTCTTTATTGGACACACGCCCCTGAAAGCAATCCGAGCGCTCTAAAATTCTAGTGATAAAACCACTGTCTCTATCACTCAGTGGCAGACTAAATTCCCGATCCACGACAAAGTGAGACAAATCTGCGCAGAGCCGCAACTCAGGCAGCGAATCGATGATTTCAAGGGTGTAGTAAAGGTCATTGAGAATGCCGTCGCGATGAGTCTCTATCAGCAAAGGAATACCCACATCCTCTGCGTCGTCCATCCATCGATACAACACGGGAATAGCCCCGGCAACATTTACCGGCATTACACCGCCAATAACATTTACCATACACGCGTTCATGGCCTTAGCCATTTCGAGAATCGGTTTTAACTCTTTCACTTTGTAAGGAAAGGCATTCACCATCACTCCCAATGAGTGCTGTTCGTAAAGGGGTAACTGGGCAAAACTCTTGTCAATTTCACTAAAGCCTGGATCAATGCAGATTCCTGCGAAACCGGCCTGCGCGATGCGCGCACAATTCTCTTCTGCACTGGCCTCTATGCCATCTGGGTGACGTCTCTCCATCGCCCAGAGCGACTGGTATACCTCAAGCTTTTGCATAGCCTGCCTAAAAAGCCGTTAGAAAAGAAGCGGCATTGCCGCCGGTCACTTGTCCACGCTGTGCCGCGTGCAAAAAATCGCGGCCCTCTACGTCCGGTAAACCCACGGCATCATGGAAAATTCTATTGATCCTGTAGCGATGAAACAGTTGCAGCTGTGACCGCAGAGGAATCACATTGCCCGGATCGTCCCCGAACAGTTCGCGATGAACTTTAGGAAGTTCATACCAGGGAGTTGTGGGTTTGGCATGGTGCGCGTTGTGATATCCAAAATTCAACACAAACCAGTTTGGCCATTCGTGCTGAAAAGACAAGACGTTGCTAAAAGTGTGTTCCTGCTCCCACTCGAGATTCCCTTTCTTGTCGGACCTCTCGTCGGTAAACAAATTCAGGTGATATCCATAGTCGTGTTGGATGCCATCCATAAAGCGTAACACGGTCATCATTATCATATAGGCAATGGCGTAGCCAATAGCAACCTTGGGATAGAGCACCGCCACCGTCACAAAAACACCACCACGAATAAGTATAACGCTGGTATTTCTGATTTGCTGATGGCGGCGCTGAGGAATAATGAACGAACAGAAGATCATGATGATATGCATGATCAAATCGTGTGCGGGTATATAAAAAAACTCGAGAAACACTGTCACCCGATAAACGATAGGATGCTTGCTGAAAAAAGCTTCGTAGTCAAACCACACCACATCGTCGTTATCCACATGATGGCGGAAGTGCTTGTATCGAATATCGTCGTAGGTGCCGTAGGCCGCGCCGCACAGCCAGGTCAGCGCAGTGCCCAAGCGAGCATTGTGTTTGTTGTCACGAAATATCGTGTTGTGCGCGCACTCGTGAATCATGTAGGCCGCAATCACCATTGCGTGGGCCAGCAGCAGTACTGCTGCTACATTTACCAACCAGGAAATCGACCACAAGCCAGTCAATCCCGCTGTATAGGCGGACAGAGCATAGCCAACCGCCAGTCCGTGTAATTTAGGCCCTTCGGGTCTTTTGAAATGTCTAGTTTTCGTCATGCTAATTATCTACATTTTAACGTGTGCGCTAGTGTTGAGGGTTACTCTAGCGGCTTTAGTCAGTATTGGCCATATGTCGCAGCTTCTTTGCGTTACACGGATGTGCTGGTAACATCCCCAGACGCTGGCGTACCTAGCGGCCCATAGTGAGATCAACCAATAACTGCCCAGATTATGCCCGACACCCATCGCAGCTGAAAATGTGGAGAATACAATGAATAAACCCAACAGAGCAGCGGATAGCCCCTATGCCGTTGAAGTTGAAGCTGGCAAGGCCTATTTTTGGTGCTCTTGTGGTCGGAGTAATTCCCAACCATTTTGTGATGGCTCCCACAAAGACAGCGGCTTTTCACCGGTGCGCTACGAGCCATCGGAAGCCAGTACGCTCTATTTTTGCGGCTGCAAAGAAACCGCAAAGCAACCTCTCTGCGACGGTAGCCACAAAAGCGACTGAAGCGCCCATTACAGCCAGTTTCGGGCTGCCAAATTTGAATAAGCTCTCAAATGCAAAGATTTAAAACCATCACGGCGCACGCCAGCGAACGCCACGGCGGGGACGCCGCCCTAAAAAGACTGATGCCGAAAGTTCGCAGCGTCCGAGCACTGTCCGCCATTGGCGATGATCGCTACCTGTCAGAAATGACTCGCTGCATATTCCAGGCCGGGTTTGTGTGGCGCGTGGTCAATCACAAGTGGGACGATTTTGAAGATGTATTTTTCGGCTTCCCACCGGAAAAAATCGTCATGCTAAGCCCTGATCAAATTGAACGTTTCGGGCAGAATAAGCGCATCATTCGCAACATGCAGAAGATTGTGGCGGTGCAGGACAATGCCCAGTTCATCCTGGATATACAAAAGGAACACGGCAGCTTCGGTAAATTTATCGCGCAATGGCCATCGGAAAACTTGGTTGAGTTACTCGCCTATATGAAAAAGTACGGCAGCCGGCTCGGCGGCATGACCGGGCAGAGGGTGCTGAGAAATATGGGAAGAGATACTTTCGTACTGACCGGGGATGTCATTCGCGCGCTGCAACACGCCGGGCTGGATATCAGCAATACACCGGGCAGCAAACGAGAGCTGAACTTGATTCAGGAAACATTCAATCGCTGGCATCGGGAAACAGATCTTCCCTACAGCCACATCAGCCGCATCTGCGCCTGTTCGCGCTGAGCAAAGGAGAGGCGCTGGTGGTGGCGTCGTTGATTGACTAGGGGCGCACAAGGCCGTGGCAGACAAATAGCATAGCGGTGATGACAACCATGGCTCCGCTCTGATGCGCGGCCGCCACAGGCACTGCCATATTCAGCAGTAAGGTGCTGATGCCCAAAGTTATTTGCACGAGTAAAGCGCCTACCAGTAGGAGAACACCCACACGAGCCCGACGGGGCGCTGCGCTTTTGTACACCGTAAATGCAAAACTGGTGATCAGCACAAAGAGCAGATAGGCAAACATACGATGGTTAAACTGAATGGTAGTGATATCTTCAAAGGCATCCAGCCACGCCGGGGTACCCGCATACAGCGCAGCGGGAATAAACGAATTGCCCATCAGGGGCCAGGTGTTATACGCGAAGCCGGCATCTGTGCCTGCCACCAGACCGCCGGACAGGATCATCAGAAAAATAAGCCCCAGCAACACAATTGAGTAGCTTGCGTAGGGTTGCGGCGAGTTCACTGTTGACCTTTCCTTGGACAATAATAGGTCGAAAATTACCCAGAGCATGGAGACATAAATTAGTACCGCCATTCCCAGGTGTGCAGTGAGACGATACTGACTAACACGTGGGTCGTTCACCAGCCCGCTCTTCACCATGTACCAGCCCAGTAATCCCTGACAGGCTCCTAGAAAAAACAACACGATAAGTTTCGGCATCAAACCTGAAGGAATTCGCTTTTTCAGCGCAAAAAATACAAAGGGGAAAAAGAACAACATGCCGATAAGGCGGCCCAGCACTCGATGCAAATACTCATACATGAAAATAGTTTTAAACGCGTCCAGCGACATCCCCGCATTGATTTTCTGGTATTCAGGAAATTGCTTGTACTTGGCAAAAACATCCAACCAGGCCTGTTCGGATAGCGGTGGGATAATACCCACCAGCGGCCTCCACTCAACCATAGAGAGCCCGGAATTGGTCAACCGGGTAACACCGCCCAAAAGAATCATGCCGAGGATGACCACTGCACAGAGAATTAGCCAGTTGGCAATTTGCCTGTCGTAGATTGCTTGCTGAGTCATTGTGAATTCACACCTCCGGATAAGTTACCAATAATACTTGAAAGCCAACGGTTAACGGAAGCAAAACCAATCCGTGCTAGAATGCGCAGCGAAAAATTTGGAGCTAAACTCGAATTATGCCTCTACTAAAACTAGACACTGCCTCACTTCATTACGGAACTCACGTTTTGCTCGATGGGGTGGATTTTAAACTCACAAAGGGAGATAAAGTTGGATTGCTGGGGCGAAACGGCGTAGGTAAAACGACTCTCCTCAAAGTTCTAGCGGGCGAGATCCACCCAGAATCCGGTGAACGCTGGTTGCGCCCGGGGACGAGAATGGCCTGGCTACAACAAACCCTCCCCGCTGCCGACGATCAAAGCGTTTACGATGTTGTTGCATCAGGCCTGGCCGAAGCCGGTGAATTACTCGCTCAATACCATCACCTGTTACTCGATGGCGAGAACACTGACATGACAGCGCTTGCGCGCGTGCAGGAAAAACTCGAGGCCCACAACGGCTGGCAGCTGCAAACACAAGTCGAAACAACCATTACCCAGTTGCAACTGCCTAGTGATGCCAATATGTCGGAGTTATCCGGAGGCTGGCGCCGCAGAGTTGCGCTGGCACAGGCCCTGGTAAGCCAGCCGGATATCCTCCTGCTGGACGAACCCACCAACCACTTGGATATACCCGCCATTGCCTGGCTGGAAGAGCAATTGCGAAACTATACGGGCGCACTGATTCTAATCACTCACGACAGGCGGTTTTTACAAAACGTGGCCAACCAGATGGCGGAACTGGATCGCGGGCACCTGACTCAATGGAAAGGCGACTATCAGGGGTTTTTGCGCCACCGCGAACACCAGCTCCATGCCGAAGAGCGAGCCAACGAGCTGTTTGACAAAAAGTTAGCTGAGGAAGAGGTCTGGATACGTCAGGGGATCAAAGCACGCCGGACCCGCAATGAAGGGCGAGTGCGTGCACTGGAATCGATGAGAGATGAACGCGGCGCACGGCGTGAGCGCACAGGCAACGCTAAGTTTGCCGTAGAGGAAGCCACCAAATCCGGAAAGATCGTCGCCGAACTGAGTAAAGTGAGCCATCATTTTGGCGACAAAGTCATATTGGATAACTTCTCAACCATTATTCAACGCAAAGACCGCATCGGTATTGTCGGCGCCAATGGGGCGGGAAAATCCACACTGGTTAAAATCCTGCTGGGACAACTGCAACCTTCTGAAGGTGACGTGAAGTTTGGCAGTAAACTGGAAATCGCCTATTCCGACCAGCTGCGCGATCATCTGGAACCCGATAAAAACCTGATCGACAATGTCTGTGGAGGGCAGGAGTTTATTGAGATCAACGGCAAACGCCGCCACGCGATATCGTACCTGGGCGATTTTCTATTTACCCCCGAGCGAGTGCGCACCCCGGTAAAGGCCCTTTCGGGTGGGGAACAGAATCGAGCTGTTCTAGCAAAACTATTCAGCCGGCCGGCCAATCTTCTGGTTTTAGATGAACCGACAAATGACCTGGATATAGAGACTCTGGAACTATTGGAGGACATCCTGCTGAATTTTGACGGCACCGTGCTTCTGGTCAGCCACGATCGGGATTTCATGGACCACGTGATTACCAGCTTGATCGTGCTCGAAGGAGATGGCGTCGTCAGCGAGCACGTAGGCGGCTACAGCGACTGGGAAGCCCACGGCGGCAAACTGCCAGATCCTACCTCACCGGTGGCGAACGATAGTCCTGGGCCAGCCTCAACAGCTGTTGCCACTGCCAAGGACTCCGCCGCTGTAGCATCGGCGAAAAAGCCCAAGCTCTCCTACAAGGATCAAAGGGAGCTGGAAGAACTTCCGGAAAAAATAGAGCAGCTCGAAGTGCGTCAATCAGTACTTGAGAAGACTATCTCCCAACCGGATTTTTACACCTCGGAGCAGTCGCATGTCGATGGCGTGCTAAAGGAGTTGGCCGATGTTCAGGCTCAACTGGAGACTACCTTTACTCGATGGGAAGCACTGGATGGTGGCACTTAGATCACTTTCGCGATCGATTGAGCCACATAGTCAATATTGCCGGTATTCACCCCGGCAACATTAATTCGAGAAGAGTCCAGCATGTAAACACTGTGATCTTTTCGCAGGGCTTTGGCTTGATCCTCGGTTAAGCCTAAAAAAGAAAACATGCCCTTCTCTTTGGCGATAAACCCAAAATCTCGATCGCTGATTGCACCCAATTTCTCGACCAGTTGGCTGCGCAAGCCATTGATTCTCTCGCACATAACCTTCAATTCGCTTTTCCACATTTGATTTAGTGCGGTATCGCTAAGCAGTTGACCGGCCAAAATGGCTCCATGTGCTGGCGACATGGAATACACCCGCCGCGCGGCCACCAGTGCCTGACTGACCATGGCCGCGACACGCTCTGAATTTTTACAACTAAACATGAGCGCACCTGTGCGCTCACGATACAAACCCATATTTTTGGAACACGATGCCGCCACTATCACTTCAGGGAGGCGTTCAACCAGCATCCGTAAACCTGCTGCGTCGGCTTCCAGGCCGTCTCCCAGCCCCAGATAGGCAGTATCTACAAAGGGAATCAGACCCTGCCGCTCAGCTATATCGGTGACAACACCCCACTGCTCAAGACTGAGGTCGGCACCGCAAGGATTGTGGCAACAGCCATGCAGCAACACCACATCACCCGCTTTCGCCCTGTCCAAATCCGCTACCATGCCTTCAAAATTGACACTGTGATCATCAGGGTTGTAGTACCGGTAGGTCTCTAACTGCAGACCTACACTCCCCAGCAAAGGGATATGAACAGGCCAGGTGGGATCACTAACCCACACTTTTGCGCCGGGTGACGCCGCCTGAATAAGCTCAGCGCCAATTCGCAAAGCACCGCAACCACCGGGCGTCTGCACACTGCCAATACGGCCATCAGCCAGGGCTGTACTACTGTCACCAAACACAAGACGCTGCATTCCAGCGTTAAAAGCTTCGTCACCCACCGGAGACATGTAAGCTTTGCTAATTTCAGTTTCAACGAGATTGCGCTGCGCCTGTTTCACCGCCTCAAAAACCGGACAAATACCCTGTTCATCCATATAAATTCCCACGGTTAAATCCACTTTTAGTGGATTGGGGTCTATACGACAGGCTGCGGACAATCCGAGAATGGTATCTGGTGGAAGCAGGGGCAGCGTATCAAACATGGTTTTGGTCTCTGTGAGTGTTTAAAAAACGTTTAACGGCGGATCAAAGCTCGGCTAACAGCTCATTCAAGAAACGCCAAAATGGAGGCACTGTCGCTATTTCCAACCGCTCCGTTGGAGAATGCGCGCCTCGAATCGTCGGGCCAAAAGACAGTATATCCGTTTTCGGCTTTTTGCTCTTTAAAATTCCACACTCCAGTCCCGCATGAATCGCTTTAATTGCCGGGGTGACATCGAACAAACGCTCGTGCAATGCCACAGCACGGCTCAGTAGTTCACTGTCGAAGTCGGGTTGCCAGCCCGGATATCCAACCACCGGTGTCACTTCCAGATCAAAAGCCCTGGCCAAGGCCATTACCGATTGCTGTAACGGCTCACTTTCTGACTCGTTGAAGAAACGGTACCGAGATTCCAAATACAGCTTTCCTCCGGTGAGCTTTACAACCGCAAGATTGATACTAACGGCCACCAAATCGGCAGGTTGCTCCGGGCTGTAAGATTGCGCACCGTGAGGAAGAACAGCCAACAAATCCACTACAGTTTGCGTGGCGCCAGGGCTTATCACCTGCTCGGATTGCGACAGTAATAGCTCAAACTCCAAAGCTGCGTCATCACTTGGAAGATAACTCAGCGCTTTCTCGCGAAGAAGTTTCAGACTATCAAGCAATGTTTCCCGCGCACCAGTGGGACATGAAAATATGGCCGAGCCCTCCCGCGGAATCACGTTGTGTGCCACGCCTACGTCGAGCGACACCAATTGCACATCATCGACATTGGCGAGAAACTGCCCCAACAATTTAATCGCATTGCCCAATTGCTCGTGAATTTGAATGCCCGAATGGCCGCCGGCCAGACCTCGCAGGCAAACCTGCCAGACCTCGTGGCCAACCGGAGTAGGAACGCCGTCCCAGCGGCGTTCGAACTCCCAACCGCCACCCCCGGCGCAGCCAATATACAATTCGTTCGATTCCTCGGTGTCCAGGTTAAGCATACGAGTGCCGAAAAGCATAGAACTGTCGAGGCTCAACGCTCCTCCCAAACCCGTTTCCTCATCTACCGTAAACAATAGTTCCAGCGGAGGGTGCACGACATCGGGATCGGTCATCACCGCCAACGCGGCAGCGCATCCCACGCCATTGTCGGCTCCCAGGGTGGTTCTATCAGCCAGCAACCAACCATCGGCGACCCTGAGACTCAGTGGATCGCGAGAAAAATCGTGCTCCGCGTCCTCAGTTTTTACTGTGACCATATCGAGATGATTTTGAATAGTCACTGTTTCGCGATCTGACATTCCCTCGGTGGCCGCCACGTAGACAACCAAATTTCCAACGGAATCCATCTGCCACGTGTGGCCTAAGCGTTCCGCCGCGTCAATGACGTAAGCACGAACAGCCTGCTCTTCTTTTGAGGGTCGCGGAATCTGAGTAATCTGATAAAAATGCTCCCAGAGATGACTGGGCTGCTGGGGATAGTTTTCGGGTTTCATTCACGCACTCCAAAAAGTTGCGATCTAGGCGCCGGGATTATAACCGAGGTTGCTGAGACATTATTCACAGATTTGAGGCGCATTTTTTACATCCAATGCGCACCAACTCAGACTACACTATCAATGTAAGACACTACTTATTTTTTATTTGGGAAAGCAATGAACACAAGGGATGAAAGCAAAGCGAGTTTGGTGGAATTTCTCCGCAGCATAAAGTTTGTACAGGAAAAAAACGCCGCACAGAGCGAGAATGATCACTGCCCTACTCACTTTGCACATTTTGAGCCGATTGCAAAGGGCACGGTTGATTCCAATATCGAAGACCGACAACTGATTCGCAGCGCTAACTAAGCATCCACACAGCGGCTAATTGGGGTCGAGCTTGGCTTAGGCCCCCACCCCCGTCAAAGATCGAAGCCTTTTTTTCAGATTTTTATTCCTGCAGATTGCCCAACGATATTGCGGTGCCACCATATGGTTTGCAATCACCGCGAATACAATAGGGTTAAACGGGAAACCTACATGGCTCGCAATTACCGCCACATTCTTAACGTAGGCAGGGTCGGCCTGACACTGGGCTATGCCTTCGCCAACAATGCCGTCTGTCTTACTGTATAGCGCCAACACGGGTACGGTTAATTCTCCACCGCGATAGGTATGAGCCGTCCAGCGTTCAAGAGAGGCTTCATCGACCTCCACCTTATTGTCGTATATTCTTTCCATCACGTTGTACAAAGCGGTGCCGCGCGGATCACCATAGGGCGTACCCAAAGTAATAACCTGGCGTATCCACTGCGGGAAGCGATGGGCAATAGCAACAGAATACAAACCGCCCAGACTCCAACCAATCAGCGTGACTTTACGACCACTGGCTACAAATTCTTTTTCTACTCTCGCGGCGATCTGGTCTTCAACTTTTTCACGATGGGCCAAAAAATCATCCAAAGAGCTAGGGCGCACTTCAGAACTATTGCGACCCAAGCCCCAGGGAATGGCTTTATACCCACGATTGTTGAGAAACTTTCGGAGTTGAGCCATTGAGCCGTCGGCGCCCATGAAACCGGGAATTGTCATGATGCTATGCCCATCACCACTGGGGAGAGTTTTCAGGACAGGCCCTAGCAACGCTGTGCTGCCAATCTCTGCCAGAACTCTGCTGAACTCCAGAATACTATGCCGTAGCTTGGGTGGCTGAAGTTCTGGATTAAAAGCCGGGTAA
>JBLGAR010000092.1:0-18892 GCA_047612385.1 Cryomorphaceae bacterium
GCCCAATAATTTTCGCCACATTCCTCTGATTCATTTGATCTTGCCGAACGCGAAAATTATCGACGCCAGGCGTCATCCAATGGCCTGTTGCTTCAGTGGTTTTAAACAGTTGTTCGCGGAAGGGCAAATAGCGTGGTTTAACAGGATCATTCTGTTTAGGGTCCGGCGGTTGAAAACCATTCACTAGTCACTATCACTGAGAATTAAATCCGCCCCTTTGTGAGCCAGCATCATGGTGGGCGCGTTGGTGTTTCCGGATGTCAGTGTTGGGAACACCGAAGCGTCGATCACCCGAAGATTTTCGACACCATAAACTTTAAGGGTAGGGTCTACAACGTGCATGGTAGGGTCTATGCCCATTCGGCAGGTACTCACTGGGTGAAACACAGTCCCGGCTCGCGCGCGAAAATCATCGACTATCTCATCGTCGCTCATAGTTTCCAGATTGGGCTCCAGTGTTTCCTTAATCAGCCGCTTCATAGAGGGCGTGTCGGCGAGCCTGCGAATAAATCGTCCCCCGGCAATCACGTCTCGTACATCCTCGTCGGTGGAAAGATAATTCGGAAAGATGTTGGGTTTGTCGGCTGGATTCGCTGAACTAATCTCAAGGTAACCGCGGCTGCTAGGCCTGCAGGGCTGAAACGACAGGATGAAACCGGAGTAGGGGTCGGGATTCATTAAAGGCCGTTTGTTGCCCATCTGAGTTGTCGAATAACTGACAGGATTAAAATACAGTTGCAGATCTGGGCGATCCAACTCGGGCGACGAGCGCACAAAACCGCCATTTTGGTTGACGCTCAACGCGAGAGGGCCTTTGCGCAACAAGACATATTTTATACCCGCCCAAATTTTCCCGGCCCAACTGTGGAGTTCATTGTTGAGGGTCGGCACCTTAGCAATATAGTTGTAGTTGATACCCAGGTGGTCCTGCAGGTTTCTCCCAACGGCGGGGCTGTCGTGTACTACATCAACGCCATGTCGCTTCAGTAGCTCGACAGGCCCAACGCCGGAGTGCTGGAGTAATGTTGGGGAGTTAACAGCACCGGCCGCCAACACAGTTTCTCTTGATGCAAAGACTCGGTGGGTTTTACCCTTCTTTTCGTATTCAATGCCGATCGCTGTCTTGCCGTCAAACACAATGCGAGTGGTTAGGGCGTTGCATTCCAGTGTCAGGTTTTTACGCTTCAGGGCTGGGCGTAGAAAGGCATCCGCTGAAGAGCATCTCATGCCGTTATGGGTGTTTATTTGATAGGGGCCAAACCCTTCCGCTCCATCACCATTGAGATTGAGGTGATACGGTATTTCCATGTCGGCCGCTGCATCTTTAAAATACTCCTTCAGAGCGTGCATCTGCGGGTAAACATTGTTGATCGAAAGAGTGCCATCGTTTCGATCTGATTCTCCATCACCGATAAATCTTTCGAATTGATTGTAATAGCTCAATACACTGTTCCAGTCCCAGCCCTTGTTACCCAGTGCACTCCACTCGTCGAAATCGCTAGGAAGTCCGCGGGCGTAGCACATTGCGTTAATTGAACTGGAACCCCCCAGCACTTTTCCTCGGGGCCAATAGCTGGTCTGATTGTTGAGTCCTGGGCTTGGCTGGGTTTCATACATCCAGTTAATCTTGTCATCGTAAAAAGTTCGACCGTAACCAATGGGCAGCTTTATCCAGAACTTGCGATCGCTTCCGCCGGCTTCCAGTAGCAATACCTTAAAGCGCCCACTCGCGCTCAGCTTGTCAGCAAGGACGCATCCGGCTGAGCCTGCACCCACAATGATGTAATCGAAATCTGGCATGTTTGACTGACGGGATTGCTCGATAAAGAAAAGTTATGAAAGCTTAACGAAAACAGTGGCGAAGAACTATCCCCGGTAGTGAAGTTTACTATATTCTAGGCCCGCTCCCGACACTCAAAGCTCCCTATGAAAATACAATCGATCGAAACGTTCTCTAATGAATTTGTCAGTATCAGTCGTCTGACCACGGATGATGGTCGGGAGGGGTGGGGGCAGCTGTCGCCCTACAATGCCGATATCTCAGCAACGGTGATGCATCGTCAAGTGGCTCCCCATGCTGTGGGTCAGGAAGTGCCGGAGTGTGACCAGATACTGCAGTTTATTCACCAGATTTACGAACGCGAGCACAAGTGGCCGGGCTCCTATATGTGCAGGGCACTCGGGGGGCTCGATACTGCCCTGTGGGATTTGCAGGGGAAGATACAGCAAAAGTCCGTGTGTGAGCTGCTGGGGGGAACCCCCAGGCCGTTTCCTGTCTACGCCTCTTCAATGCGCCGGGATATAACTGCCCAGGACGAGGCTGAACGGTTCGCTCGTTTGAGGGATAAGCACGATTACACCGCCTTTAAATTTCGCGTGGGTAAAGAATGTGGCCACGATGAAGACGAGTGGCCAGGGCGCAGCGAGGCAGTCGTAGCGAAGGTTCGGAGGGCTCTTGGGGACGATGCGACGTTGTTGGTGGATGGCAACAGCTGCTACACCCCGGCGAAGGCCATCGAGGTAGGCCAGATGTTGGAGGCGCACGGTGTTTGTCATTTTGAGGAACCGTGCCCCTATTGGGAGTACGACTGGACCAAACAGGTGACTGACGCGCTCGGTCTTGATGTGACCGGAGGCGAGCAGGACAATTCCCTGGCTCTGTGGAAGTTAATGGTTGATTCCCGGGCGGTCGATGTTATACAGCCTGATATCTGCTATTTAGGCGGCTTGAGCCGGACTCTCGAAGTTGCCAAAATGGGGGAGGCCGCTGGCCTTATCTGCACACCTCATTCAGCCAATCTGTCACTGGTCACAGTGTTCACGTTACACATGATGGGCGCTATCCCCAATGCGGGGCCCTATGTCGAATTTTCTATTGAAGATGAAGTGGACTATTACCCCTGGCAGAAAAATCTGTTTAGCGAGCCACTGATAGCGCACGGTGGCAAAGTTCAGATTCCCGAGGGACCTGGATGGGGAGTGGAGATCAACAAAGACTGGTTAGAAAAAAGTGACTATCAAATTACCCAAATTGATTAGGAATATCCGTTAATGACGAGCCAGTTAGAAGCACTGATAGATGAAGCGAAGACGTCCGGGACGCTCACCAATTTACCATCGCAGATGTTTATCGATGGAGCCTGGGTTGACGGCGTCTCGGGGCAGAGCATGGAAACCTGCGATCCGGGTACGGGACAAGCTTTTGCTGAGTTCGCCGCAGCGGGCGCGGGCGATGTGGCCGCGGCGATTGATTCATCCACGGCGGCTTTTAGGCTGTGGTCACGAGTGACACCGGCCGAACGTTCGTCGATTTTATTGCGCGGCGCGTCCATGATTCGTGAGAACTGCGCTCTCTTATCCGTCGTCGAGTCCATGGACTCCGGCAAGTCGGTTGCCGAGGCTCAAGGTGATATCGCAGCTTGTGCGCGTCTGATGGAATATTATGCCGGTGCGGCGGACAAGCTACAGGGCGAGACCATCCCGCTTGGCCCCAACTATTTGTCCTATACCCAACTGGAGCCGGTGGGTGTTACCGCGCATATCATCCCCTGGAACTATCCTTCGTCCACCATGATCAGAGGTATAGCGCCGGCTTTGGCAGCCGGTTGCACCGCCATTGTTAAACCGGCTGAAACCACTCCGTTAACCGCGCTGTTGTTCGCAGACATTCTTCATCGCGCAGGTCTTCCCAAAGGTGTTTGCAATGTTGTTACCGGCTTGGGTAGAGAGGTTGGAGCGCCACTGGTTGCTCATTCAGGTGTGCACCATGTGACCTTCACCGGCTCTGTCGCAACCGGAGTGAATGTTATGAAGGCTGCGGCGGAGAACGTGAACAGCGTGACGCTCGAGCTGGGAGGAAAATGCCCCGTTGTCGTTTTAGCAGACTGTGATATTGATGCCGCTGTAGAGGGAACGCTATGGGCGATCTTTTCCAACGCGGGGCAAATTTGTTCTGCGGGTTCACGTCTGGTGATCGAGCGCAGCCTGCACGCTCAATTCATGGAAAAGCTGGTGACCAAAGCGCAGGCGATAACTGTGGGGCACGGTTTATACAATCCCGATATGGGGGCGATTAACTCGAAGCAGCATCTTGCCAAAGTCGCAGGGTTTGTCGAGGACGCAAAGTCTAGAAGTGTGAGTGTCGCCACTGGCGGAAGTGCCACTGTAGATCCACGCACCGGAGCGGGTTGGTTTTTCCAGCCCACCATTTTCGATAATGTCGCAGCGACTGACCCAGTCGTTCAAGAGGAGATCTTTGGCCCTGTGCTCGCAGTGCAAATTGCAGATAGTGTCGAGCAGGCAGTGGACCTGGCCAATGACACCCCTTTCGGGTTGGCCGCGGGCATTTATACTCGGGATATTAGTAAGGCTCATGCTATAGCCCGAGATTTGGACGTGGGTCAGATATACGTTAACGAGTATTATGCCGGTGGAGTGGAGGTCCCGTTTGGCGGAAATAAACTGTCGGGTATCGGTCGAGAAAAAGGTCTGGCGGGTTTGACTGCCTATAGTAAAATTAAAGCGGTCACGACTCGGCTTTAGTCCGAGCTACTCACATAAAAAGCAGAGAGTTTTCGCTATGAAATTGATCGGATTAAAGACTTTTGTCGTCGGTACGCCTGCGCCACACTTCGGCGGACGCTATTGGATCTTCGTCAAACTTGTTACCGATACGGGAGTAGAGGGAGTGGGGGAGGTTTACTCCGTTCCTTTCCATCCCGACGTTGTCGTGAAAATGATAGAAGACGTCTTCGAACGCTATGTAGAAGGTCAGGACCCAAGTTCGATAGAAAAAATGTGGAGAGTGATTTACTCCAGCGGCTTTACTCAAAGGCCCGATACGTCTATCGCCGGGATATTGAGCGGTCTTGAAATCGCGTGCTGGGACATTCTGGGAAAGGATTGCAATCGCCCTGTCCACCAGTTGCTCGGTGGCGCAGTCCACGACAAACTTAGAAGCTATACCTATCTTTACCCTAAGCCAGGCGACAAGACAGACGTCTACATGGATGCCGATTTGGCCGCTCAGCGGGCGCTAGAATATGCGGATCTTGGGTTTACCGCCGTTAAGTTTGATCCCGTCGGACCCTACACCGCGTTTGACGGAAGACAGCTTTCTTTTGAGGCCATGGATCGGTCAGAGGAATTTTGTCGCAAGATTCGCGAGGCGGTGGGGCATAGAGTTGATTTGCTGTTCGGGACCCACGGCCAAATGACTCCGGCCAGTGCTATACGTTTGGCCAAGCGCCTGGAAAAGTTTGAACCCCTTTGGTTAGAGGAGCCGACCCCCCCTGAAATGCCAGAAGAAATGGCGCTGGTCGCGCGGGCGACATCCATACCGGTAGCCACCGGGGAGCGATTAGCCACCAAGTACGAGTTTTCCAGAGTATTACAGAATCGCTCTGCGGCTATCCTTCAAATGGCGATAGGCCGAGTAGGCGGACTGCTGGAGGCGAAAAAAATTGCCAGTATGGCTGAGGCTCACTACGTGCAGATTGCTCCACACCTGTATTGTGGTCCCGTGGAGGCTGCGGCGAATATACAGCTCGGTTTGTGCAGTCCTAACTTTTTGATTCAGGAGAGTATTGAATCTTTCGGGGGCTTTCACAGCGAAATTTTGGAGAAGCCGATTGTATGGGAAGACGGGTATTTGTTGCCGTTAACCGCGCCTGGGATTGGGGTCGAGTTAAACGAAGAGGTTGCTTTGGCGAATCCTTATACAGGTAAGGAATTGCATTTGGATATGCATCCGGAGCCTGTTATCTGAACACCTAACTGGCGTAATCAGAACCCTCAGAATCCATAATAGCCCGCAGCTCCTCAAAATGACGCTCGACCTGCCCGGGATAATCTTCAAGTTCTCGGGCAGCTTTCTCGGCAATCTCGTCGGACAGGATCCGTAGCGGAGCGCCCGTTTGCAGAGCCCGAATATAGGTTTCAGCAGCACGCTCAAAGTAATAGAACCGATTGAAGGCATCGGCCACACTTTCTCCAATCACCAATACCCCGTGGTTCCCCATGATCATCACTTTCTTGCTGGGGTCTGACATGGCTTTAGCGCAGCGTTCTCCCTCCTCGGTAAAGGCTGCTCCACCAAAGTGTTCATCGATAACGTAGCGGTTGAAAAAAACCGCGGTATTCTGATCAATCGGCGGCAGGTTTGAATCGGCCAGCGATGCGAGTACCGTCGAAAACATGGAGTGAGAGTGGATTACGCAGCGAGCGTGGGGACAATGTCTGTGGATTGCCCCGTGCAGGCCCCAGGCGGTTGGATCCGGGGCGTCTGGATGGTCTAGCGTGTCTGGATTATCGGCGTCCAGCAGCAACATATCCGAGGCGCGTACGCGGGCAAAATGAACTTGATTGGGGTTTATAAGAAACTGTTTGCCGTCTTCGGACACGGCTGCGCTGAAGTGATTGGCGACGGCCTCGTGCATACCGAGTCGCTCGGTCCAGCGAAAGGCTAGCGCCAAATCTATGCGCTGTTGTTGATAGTTGTCGCTCGATAGGATATTGCTAATATTCGGGTTACTCATTGTATAGCCTGCTGCTCGTCTGAGGACGCATCATTGTTATGATCATTGCTACCCGGGCTCAACAACCGGGATTGTAATTCCTGCACGGTTGGTCGGTGCAAGAGCTATGTAGCGCAAACAATAGAATAGGCTTTGTCATTGTGCAAACTTATATCAAAAAGCCCCCCGTGAAAGGCTGTCGCAACTTTGGGAAATAGGCTCCAATTAGACTCAGCCTCATCGCATCGATACCTATGGCTGCAAGTTGGACACGGTGATGCAATCTGAGTATATCTATCCAGAGTTTTACAATAGACTAAGCCTCAATGATTGGAGCGATGCAGGCGAACCAGACCCAGCGCTACTCGTTATCCAACAGAAAGATCATATCCTGGCAACGCATTTCCCCAAGCGTGTCAGTGATAAAATTGACAACCGGATCCGAGCTGAATTTCCAATCTACTTGAGTAGTGAGGCAATGCGGCGCTAGGCAATGCTATTGCCCGGACAGTAATGCAAAGGTAGCTATGAAATCACATGCGCGCGTAGTCATTGTGGGTGGCGGTTCACTCGGTATCAGTTTGTTGTATCACCTGACCAAAGAGGGTTGGACAGACATATTACTGGTAGAAAAAGGTGAGCTAACCAGTGGATCCACCTGGCACGCAGCCGGACTGTGTTCGAATTTCATCGGCAATATGACGGTCGCAAAAATCCAGGATTACACCATCAAGTTGTACAACGAAATTCTTCCTGCTGAAACGGGCGACCCCTCTGTGTTTCGTAAAACCGGGAGTTTACGTGTCGGCTATAGCCAGCTGGAGGAGGAGTGGTTTCGCAATTTGGCGAGCCGGGCAAAAAATGTCCCCTGCCAATTCGATATAATTTCTAAGGATCAGGCTCGTGAACTCAACCCGTTTATGAACTTTGACAACGCGCGAATCATCGTCAGCACTCCAGATGATGGTCACGTAGACCCCTCGTCTGTTGCTTTGCCGCTGGCGCAATTGGCACGAGCAGCCGGCGCAACCATCAGTCGGTTTAACCGCGTGCTGGAAATACATGCGCTCCCCAGCGGCGAGTGGGAAGTTGTCACGGAACAGGGCGCGGTTATTGCCGAACACGTCGTCAACGCCGGAGGGTGCTTCGCACCCGAAGTGGGTGCAATGGTGGGTGTTAAACTGCCGATCGTCAATTTGGAGCACCAATACCTGGTGACCGACAGTCATCCCGATATCAAGGCGCTGGATTTTGAGCTACCCGTGACTCGGGATTCCTACTGCTCATCCTACATCCGTCAAGAGGGCCAAGGACTATTGATTGGCCCTTATGAGACTTATGGCGCCAAGCCCTGGGCGCTTGAGGGCATGGATTGGTCCTTCGATCGCGAGCTGTTTCAGGGGGATCTAGAGCGGCTTATGCCCTTCCTGGATCGATGCATTGAGCGAATGCCAATTTTTGGCGAGCTTGGCGTGAAGACTATTATCAATGGTCCGATTACCCATACACCAGATGACAATGTGCTGGCGGGGCCGCAGGGCGGGTTACGTAACTTCTGGAACCTGTGTGGTTCCAGTATTGGTATCGCTCAGGGTGGCCTGGGTAAGTACATGGCTCAGTGGATGGTGCACGGACAAACAGAACTCAATATGGCATCTCTGGATAGTCGCCGCTTTGGTGACTGGGCTGACAAAAATTACTGTATCACCAAGGCGATCGAATCCTACGAAGTGATGTACACCGCGATGGGCGTTAACGAGCAGGCACCCCAGGGACGATTGCGACGCACCGGCCCCTTGCACATGGCACTTGCCGACAAGGGCGCCGTCCATGGCGTTGTGCAGGGCTATGAAAAGCCCCTGTGGTTTAAGACCGATCAGCTGCGGGCGGAGACGCCCAGCTGGCAGTACAGCGATACTCATGATGTCGTCGCGCAAGAATGTTTCGCTGTGCAAAATGCCGCGGGCGTTGTGGATATATCCGGGGCGGCAAAATTTGAAATCAGCGGAAAAGATGCAGGCGCATTTTTAGATAAACTCTCTTGCAACAAGCTTCCGGCCAGAGATGGTCGTTTGGGACTTACCCTGTTTCACGCGCCAAACGGCGGCATCATGACCGAACAGTCTATTACTCGAATTAATGAATCCCTGTATTACCTGATAGGCCCCATAGGTTCTGAGCTGCGGGATATGGATTGGATGAAGAGCCACGCGGACGGTTTTGAGGTGCAAATTGATAATGTGACTGAAGAGATAGCCGCTGTTTTGATTACCGGGCCGAAGTCACGCGACATTCTTTCAGAGCTTACCGAGGATGATCTATCTCACGCGGCGTTCCCGTGGCTGAGCGCCAGAGAAATTCAATTGGACAGCGCTAAAGTAAGGGTTATGCGTGTGTCCTATGCGGGTGAACTCGGGTATGAATTGCATATGCCAGTTTATCAACTGCCGTCGATTTATGAATCATTGTTTCGAGTCGGTCACGCCATGGGCCTGCGTGATTTCGGTGGTTACGCGTTCAACTCTATGAGAATGGAGAAGATGTATCGGGCGTGGGGCAGTGAGTTCACCGAGGAAATCAGCGGAGTTGAGGCGGGCATGGATCGGTTTATCGATTCTAGTCGCGACTTCATCGGCGCCGAAAATATTCGGGAACGAGAGAAGAACGGTGTAGATCTGCAGTTGGCATATTTGTCCTTTGATGATGATATCAAAGCCGAATGCTTTGGCAATGAAGCGGTTTACTTCGGCGACGAAATGATAGGGCTCACCACTGGCGGAGGCTACGGTCATCGGGTGGGGCGAAGTCTGGCCTTCGCTTATTGCCGGCCTGATCTTGTTGTGCAAGATACTGCGCTGCAGGTCCTCACTACCGGCGGTATGCGTGCGTGCCATGTCGAGCTGGATGCTGTGTATGATCCGAGCAACGAAAAGCTGCGGAGTTAGGTAATGTCATTGACCAAAGAGCTGCCGTTGCAGGCGGAAGTTGTCATAGTAGGCGGCGGTATTGTCGGCTGCTCAATCGCCTATCATCTGACCAAACGCGGTGTGAAAGACGTCGTTGTGCTGGAGAGAAAGCAGTTGACCTGTGGTACCACTTGGCACGCCGCTGGTCTGGTGAGCATGTTGTGGCCAACACCGACACTGACCAATCTCGCAAAATATGGCCATGAACTGTATGCCTCCTTAGAAGCAGAGACGGGTCAAGCCACGGGCTATCGCAGAATCGGTAGTCTTTCAATGGCCAGGACCGAAGCTCGTCTTGAAGAGCTCAAACGCAATTCCTCAATGGCTAAAGTGTTCGGCGTTGAATCGGAAATGATCGACAACCGTAGGCTCGAGGAACTCTACCCGGGGATTAATCCTGAAGGCGTTATCGGCAGCCTCTATATCGGCAAAGATGGGCAGACTAATCCGATCGATACCACCATGGCACTGGCCAAGGGCGCGCGCAACGGCGGCGCACAGATATTTGAAGGCGTTAAAGTCGATGACATTATTGTCGACAATGGCAAAGCGGTAGGCGTGTCTACGTCCGGCGGAGACATCCAAGCCAAGCAGGTTATTTTAGCCGGTGGCCTTTGGTCCCGGGATATTGCTAAAAAAATAGGTATCGATTTGCCGCTGTATGCTTGCGAACACTATTACGTGGTTACCGAGAATATGCCTGCGCTGACTAAGCGCCCGGTTTTGCGAGACTTCGACAAGGGCCTGTATTTCAAAGAAGACGCTGGGAAAATGTTGGTGGGTTGGTTCGAGAAAAATGCCATCGGCTGCCCTATGTCGCGCATCGGCGAAGATTTTTGCTTTGACGAATTCCCCACGGATATGGACCATATAGAGGAGCACCTGTTGGCTGCCATGGAGACCTTTCCCGACTTTGGGGAGGCGGGTATCCGCACTTTCTTTAACGGCCCGGAAAGCTTCACCAACGACAATCTCCATTTGCTCGGTCCCACTCCGGAAATCGACAATTTCTTTGTCGCCTGTGGCATGAACTCGAAGGGCATTGGGGCTGCTGGAGGGCTGGGGAAAATAGTGGCAGATTGGGTAGTCGATGGTTATCCCTCCGGCGAAATTACTGAAACTGATGTGCGGCGCAACAACGCTGTACAGAAAACTCAGTCTTATATTGAGGCCAGAATTCCCGAAGCACTGGGACACACTTATTCAATGCATTGGCCCTTTTACCAATACCACAGCGCCCGAGATTTATTGCAATCCCCGCTGCATCAAACCCTGACTGAGCAGGGCGCGTGTTTCGGTGAAGTCGGAGGCTTCGAGCGAGCCAATTGGTTTGCGCGCGACGGTGCGCCTGCGCAATACGACTACAGCTATAAGCGGCAAAACTGGTTTGAGTTTTCAGCGGCGGAACACTTGGGAGTGCGCTCTTCGGTAGGGGTCTATGACATTTCTTCCTTCGCTAAGTTTGATGTTAGTGGCTCTGGTGCCCTGGCTACCTTGCAGCGATTAAGTTGCGCAGACGTCGACGTAGACACTGGAGGTGTCGTCTATACCCAGTGGCTAAACGAGCGAGGTGGCATCGAGGCCGACCTCACTATCGCCAGGCTCGCCCAGGACCATTTTTATGTGATTACCGGAATCGGCTCCTACAATCGAGATTGGTGGCATCTGCAGAAAAACCTGCTTGGAGAGACACAAGTTACCGATGTAACGATGGAGCATGCCTGCCTGTCGGTCCAGGGTCCCAATGCCCGGGCACTGCTCGAGAAGATTTCCGAAACTGACGTCTCCTCGGCAAGCTTTGGGTTTGGCACTGGCCGTTTCGCCCAGGTGGCAGGATCTCGCGTGTGGATGCAGCGACTTTCCTATGTGGGTGAACTGGGCTGGGAGTTGTTTATCCCGTCTGCGGAGGCAGTTTCGGTATTTACGGCGCTGCAACAAGCCGGAGCAGAGTACGACCTATGCAACGTCGGCCTTCACGCGTTGAATAGCCTGCGCTTGGAAAAAGGCTTCCGCCACTGGGGCCATGATGTTGCAGCAGAAGACAGCCTTCAGCAGGCGGGCTTGTCTTTCACAGCCAAACCCGATGCCAGCGATTTTATCGGTCGCGAAGCCTTTCTGGTTGCCAAGGCAGCAGGAATTCCCTCCCGGCGGTTGGTGCAGTTTCAGCTTGAAGATCCGAAACCCTTGCTTTACCACAACGAACCCATACTCATGAACGGTCAGGTGGCCGGCTATTTAAGCTCGGGTATGTATGGGCACACGGTTGGTGCAGCCATCGGCATGGGCTATGTCAACGTTCCCGGTTTGAATGCTGCGGCTTTGGCTGAAGCAGAATTTCAGATTGAAGTGGCCACAGTACCCTATGCAGCAAAAGCCTCTTTGCGAGCCCTGCACGACCCGGACGGTGGTAAGATGCGCGGGTAGCAATTAAGCTTGGAGAGTCATTTTGAGAATCCCGCCATTGTCGCGTTTGGTAACCCTGCCGGTTTGCCTTGTTTTGTTTTTCACCACTACCGTGGCGCTGGCAGATATAAAAGTGCAGGGTCACCGGGGCGCTCGCGCAGATCGACCCGAGAATACACTCGCCGCTTTCCAATATGCGCTTGATGCTGGCGTAGATGTGTTGGAACTTGATCTTGGGGTGAGCAAAGATGATGTGCTGATGATCTCCCATGATTCCATCATCAATGAGTTTTGCCTGCGCGATGGTAAGCCTCTTACGAAGGCCATTCCCTTGCGCTCGCAAACTCTGAGCCAATTAAAGGAACTGGATTGTGGAACCGTAAAAAATCCGAGGTTTCCCAAGCAGCAGCCACAGCCAGGTGAAAAGATGCCTACGCTGGAAGAGCTATTTCAAATGGTGGCAGGTGCAGATACCAAAATTTCCAGAGATGTCACCTTCAACATCGAAACCAAGATATTGCCTACCCAGCCAGAACTCACTGTCAGCGCCGAGCTGTTTGCCAAGCTTCTGGTAAAAAAGATTCAGGCTCACAAATTGCAGCAAAGAGTGGTGCTGCAGTCGTTCGATCACAGAACGCTCAAGTGGGTTAAAAAATTGGACCCAAGCATTGCCACTTCACAACTTACGATTAACAATTTTGTTGATCTTGTGGCGGCTGCCAAATCGATCGATGCTCAATACATCTCTCCCGATTGGACCTCTATTACCGCGCAGATGGTGCTCGAGTTTCACTCGAATGGCTTACGTGTGGCGCCCTGGACAGCGAACACCATAGAATCCTGGGACGCCTTGGTCGCCATGGGGGTGGATGAAATTATTACCGATGACCCCGTTGGGCTGATTCGTTATCTGCGGGAGAAAGGCCTGCGTCCCTAGCGGTGTGGTGAGCTTGTTCGCCACGCAGCGTTAGGGCCATTAAGAAAATTGCGGCGATACAACCGCCGGTGAGTAAAGTGAAGCCGCCGTCCCATCCGTAGTGATCAACGGTAAATCCCATCGCGATATTCGCAACCACAGCGCCACCAAGATAACCGAACAAGCCGGTAAGACCCGCTGCTGTGCCCGCCGCTTTTTTAGGGACGAGTTCAAGCGCGTGTAGGCCAATTAACATAACCGGGCCATAGATCAAAAACCCAATAGTGACTAGTGCCATCATATCAACTGCCGGATTTCCCGGTGGATTGAACCAATAAACCAGCACGGCAATCAGCACCAGAGACATAAACAACATTCCGGCGGGTGCTCGCCGGCCTTTGAACACTCTGTCGCTAACCCAACCGCACAGCAACGTCCCTGGAATGCCTGCCCACTCGTACAGAAAGTAAGCCCATGAACTTTGATCGACGGTAAAGTCCTTTACCTCGCTTAAATAGGTGGGGGCCCAGTCCAGGACACCGTAGCGGATCAGATAGACAAAGGCGTTGGCGAAGGCGATAAACCACAGCAGTTTATTGTTGAGAACATAGGCGAAAAATATCTCTTTGCCGGAGAGCTCCTGCTCATCGGATTCACTGTAATCGTGGGGATAATCATCCCGGTATTCTTCTATAGGTGGTAGGCCACAGGACTGCGGAGTGTCACGCAACAAAAAGAAGACCAGCACAACTACGCACATTGCCGCTGTTGCAGGAATATAAAAGGCGCTGTGCCAGTCGTTGAACCAGGCCATGCCCAAGATGAACAGCGGGCCGATAAGTCCGCCGCCCACGTTGTGGGCAACGTTCCATACGGACACAACTCTGCCTCTTTCGTTGCCCGATGACCAATGCACTATCGTACGACCGCAGGCGGGCCACCCCATGCCCTGAACCCAGCCGTTAAGAAACAACAGGCCAAAAATCATGGCGACACTGCTAGTCGCCCAAGGTGCAAATCCGAATAGAAACATGATACTAGCGGAGACCAGTAAGCCCGCTGGAAGAAAGAAGCGCGGGTTGCTGCGGTCTGAAACACTGCCCATCAGAAATTTGCTGAGGCCGTAGGCTATTGAAACAGCGGAAAGAGCGATGCCCAACTGGCCTTTGGAATAGCCGTGTTCTTCAATCAGAAAGGGCATGGCCAGTGAGAAGTTTTTGCGCACCAGGTAGTAGCCGGCGTAGCCAATAAAAATGCCGAGAAAGACCTGCAAACGCAGTCTTTTGTATTCGGGGTCCATCTGCTGCTGGGGCAGTCGCTCGCGATGCGGTGCGGGCTTGAATATTCCGTACATAGGTTCCCTTAGCGAGCCAGCACTGTCATCCGGCTGTTGACTTCATTGTGCTCGATCTAGAAGCCGATCTCCAGCCAGTTCTGTTGATTTAAATAATGTGTGCCACAAGGTGAATTCGGTGGCTGTGCTGGCTACACTAAGGCGTAACGGGGCAGACTTTTAGATACGGTATACGGGAGATAGAGCGATGGGACAGAAACTAGCTAACAAATTGTCAGAACCAGATAAAGATGGGGAGAATGGACTTATGCCGGTAGGAGTGTCGAAAATGTATCGCACCCTGGGGCCAGGAATTTTGTTCGCAGCAGGTGCTGTGGGTACGTCTCATATCGTGCAATCGACTCGGGCTGGCGCTGACTACGGGCTCTGGATGGCGGTGTTCATCCTATTTGTCTGCTTTATCAAGTATCCCATCTTCCGCTTTGGTACGGACTATGCGGCGGCGACCGGTGATACGCTCATCGACAGTTATTTTCGGCAGGGTCGCTGGGCGGTCGCTGTCTATGGTCTTGAACTTCTGGCCACTATGTTCGTCTTTACGTCGGCTGTAACGATCGTCACGGCAGGATTGGTAAACCATGTTCTGCAGTTGGACGTCAGTGTGATACTGGTCTGCGTCTTGCTGTTGGCGCTGTGCGCTGTTGTGCTGATAAGTGGTCGTTATCAGTTTTTTGAAAATGTTATCAAGGGCGTTGTTATCCTGTTTTTGGTGCTGATACTGGTTGCTGTGGCGCTGACGGTTCCGGATCTCCATTGGGGCTATACACCTCCCGGTGAAGCCGCCGCTGTGCAGTTCGATAGAACGACTATTCTGTTCATGATTGCCCTCGCTGGTTTTATGCCTATAGGCGCGGGTGCATCAGTGTTCCAATCTTTGTGGGTACGAGCGAAATCGGCGCAGCTTGGTCGTCCGATGACGCTGGTTGAGGCGCGTTTCGACTTGAACCTGGGTTACCTCGTTACTGTCTTACTGGCGCTGTGTTTTCTGGCGATGGGAACGGTCTTGATGTTCCAAAGTGGCGTGGCTGTCGCTGATTCGACGACGGGTTTTGCGGGACAGCTGATCAGGCTGTTCACAGATTCAATTGGCGAGTTTGCACGGCCGATTATTGTGATAGCCGTCATCGCCGTCATGTTTTCCACAATGCTGACTATGATTGATGCTTGCCCTAGAGCGGTGAGCGCTCTGCTGAATTACGAGGTCGACCATGGTCCGGATGCGGGTAGTAAATCACAGCAACCTCCGCTGGATAAATCTGCGGATCATGAGAACAGATACTACGTGCCGCTTGTGGTCGTGCAATGCGTTGGCGCTACTCTTGTGCTCGTGTTCTTTGCCACGTCATTCAAGGCATTTATCGATTTTGCTACCACTATAGCTTTCCTGACGGCACCCGCGCTCGCATTTTTAAATCACCGGGCCGTTCACTCAGAAGAAATGCCCATCGACGCTCGACCGTCAACTGTGATGTCTGCCTGGAGCATTTTGGGTATCGCGATTATGGGAACGCTTACCCTAAGTTACCTACTTTTTCTCGCTATAACTTAAGCGAGCCAGCACTCGCATCCGGCTGTTCACTTCATTGTGCTCAATGTAGAAGCCTCGAAAATGACGTTCACCGACGCAGGGATCGAAAGCCTCCCTGCCATGGAGTATACGTCGGTTGTCAAACATGACCATCTCCCCAGGGCCCATGGGGTATCGAACAAGATAGTCAGGGTCGCGAATTCGCTGCATCAAATCTCGATACGCTTCGTAGAAAGCATACAGCTGTTCGCTGGGTAAGTCGGGGATGTCAGCCAGATGAGCGTTGAAAGCCAGACCCCGAAATCCCCCGTGATTATCCAAATCGATCACAGGTCTTCGAAAACGAATATCGACATCCTCATCGTGAAACCGCCACGGTATCTCGGTCTCGGATAACAGCTTGAAATAGTCAGGTCGTTCTCTTAGCAGATCTTTACAGACACGATAGCCGTCCGCAAACTTGGATTCTCCGCCTGATACATTGTTTTTCCAGCAGTGCAGAAACTGATAGCCCGGAATCGACTCTTGGTTGCTTAAGTCGGTGTGTAGCGGAAGTGCCAGCGATGTGTAGGCGAGATTGTTAGGGCTGGGTTTGTTGATCACCTCAAATATGACGCCGAAATTGGTCTGGCGCTTGAAGCCGATCTGCTCTGCGAATATTTCTCCCGCATCGCTTGCATCGTCGAGTCCACGGAAAATGGCTATGCCTTGGCGCTTTATTTGGGCGAGTGCGGAATAGAATGTGGCGTTGGAACTGCAGCATTGCTCCGCTTCGAAATAGGGTATATTCACAAGCTCGGCGCTGTTCCAGGTGTCTGGCCCAACCTCCGCCGGGTCGGGCCGTGGCATTCCCGGAACAGTTTGTACCAGCCAGTTGTTATTGTATCGAGAGGGTGCGGATCTTCCGGGCCAATCGACGATTAGGCTATTGTCTTCAAGTCTATGAGACAGCGGTCGGATATTTAGCTCTACCCCGGTCAGATCGAAGGTCCGCTCCCGAGTATCAGGGTGGAGTTCGTCCGGGTCATTGTCGCGAAGCCAGATAAAGGGAAGCTCGGAGGATTTCCCGTTCTCCCAGGTGAGAATGAAGGTCTGCGGCATGATATCGACGGCACGGATCTTCATGGTCTTTTTTCTCTGCTCTGCGAGCTGGTGAAGTGGCATAGGTTTTATGGTTATTAGGGTTCGATTCTAGGCTTGGTACCGTGGTGACACCAGCTAAACTGGCCTGCGGCAAGAACGCCGGTGAGGGTTGAGCTCTCCTTGCGATACAGCTACCACGTTAGTAAGGGCTTGTGATGTTCAGACTAATTGGCTATTTTGAGTCTCATGAACCTTTCCCTGCTGCACCAACGTAATATGCGCGCTCTGCTGCGTTTCGTAATGATCTTGTTAGCACTAGTCACCGTTTTTTCAGTCGTATTTCAATTTTTAATGCTTTATGAAGGGCAGGAGCACTCCTGGGTGACGGGTTTTTATTGGACTTTGTCGACCATGACAACCCTGGGCTACGGGGATGTTAGTTTTGTAACGGATGCAGGCCGAATCTTTTCTATCATCGTGTTGTTGGCCGGCATTATATTCATGTTGGTGCTATTGCCGTTTACGTTCATCGAGTTGTTTTATGAACCGTGGATGGAAGCACGCGCTGATAGTCTTGTACCGCGTGTCGTGCCAGCGGACTTAAACGGACATGTCATCCTCACGTTCTATGGTCCAGTAGCCAGTGCCCTTATCGAAAAGTTAGTGGATTTTAAGTATCCCTATGTTGTGATTCTACCCGAGGCTGAGGAGGTCACGCGGTTGGATAATCTGGGTATCCACGTTATTTTGGGAGAGCTCAACGATCCTGATAGTTACATCAGGGCGCGCGTAGAACATGCTGCTCTTGTGGTGACCACCCGGCCTGATATCGTGAACACATCTGTGGCATTTACGGTACGGGGAATCACTGACAAGACTCCAGTGATAGCCACAGCCAGGGACGAAGGTTCCATTGATATTCTAAAGTTAGCCGGTTGTACACGGGCGATTGATATTACTCATCTTACCGCTGAGGCGCTCGCCAGGCGTGCTATTGGTGGTAATCAATTCACGCATGTAATCGGCAAAATAGACGATCTTGTTATCGCAGAGGTTGAAGCGGCTGATACTACGCTGATTGGCATGGAGTACAGAATTGCGCAGCAAAAAACCAGCGTCAGTATTGTCGGGTTTTGGGTTCGTGGTCATTTTGAAATAGGTGAATCTGGTAGCGTAATAGAGTCGGGATCTGTGCTGGTGCTGGCCGGTTCCAAAGCGCAAATGCTGGAGTTTGATTCTCTGTACCAGGCCAGCGAGCAAGCGCCACAAATGCCGGTGTTGGTTGTTGGTGGGGGACGCGTCGGTAGAGCTACCGCTGCGGCGCTAAGTCGACGCGGTATTGAGTACAAAATCATAGAGCGATATTCGAAACGAATTCTCGATATAGACAGTTATGTTCTGGGTGACGGGGCCGATCGTTCGATTTTGAAGAGAGCAGGATTTGACTCCGCGCCTACGGTGATTATCACTACCCATGATGACGAGACGAACATCTATCTGACTATTCTGTATCGGTTACTGCGCCCCGACATACAGATCATCGGCCGCAGTACACTGGATCGAAATGTCCCCGCACTGCATAGAGCGGGCTGCGATATTGTAATGTCTACCGCTTCGTTAGGGTCCAAGGCACTTTTTAACCTACTTCGTCGGAGCGATTTGTTGATGATCGCTGAGGGCCTCGACGTATTTAAAGTTCCGGTATCCAAAGAACTGGCAGGCAAGACTTTAGCGGAAGCGAATTTCTATCAGCGCACATCATGCAGTGTCATTGGCATCGATTGCGCTGACGTTACCACGACTAATCCAGGGCCAAACACTGTGCTCCCAGAAACGGGCGAAATTATCATGATAGGAACAACCGAAGGAGAGTCGGAATTTATGAAACTGTTTGGCTGAGACTAAGGGTTAAATGGTACCCAGGCAGCGGATATAGCCGCCTGAGAAAACGCCGAGCAGAATGCATAATTAATTACCACACATCAGCTTTGCACCAGCAGCCCACGCCTTGTTGCTATGAAATAGTAAACCGCTATATAGATACCGATAACCACTAGGCCAAACCACTCAATTTTTAGCGGTGTAAACTGATACAAGAGCACCAGACCAAAAAACAGTGTCCAATTT
>JBLGAR010000093.1:0-18867 GCA_047612385.1 Cryomorphaceae bacterium
GCATGGGCCCGATAGATATCAGCTTTCTCCACCCGGGTTGAGGGGAGATAGCTGCCGATAGCGCTTATGCCTCGAGAATACACACTGCAACTCCTGGAAAAGGTCTACAGGGTTAAAGTAACATTATTTACTTTACATTAGCAAACTAATATAGGTAACATGTGGTGAATTCCTGGTAGATGCGCCTAATATTTCGGCCGGACGATTTTCGTCTACCACGGTTTGACGATGTGCTAGATTTGCCTCTGGAGCGCTTGCCGCTAATGGCAGCTAATTTCGGTTTTCAGACATATGGAAAGGAGAAAAAGCTAATGAACGTTGAACTGCCTTATCAGGACATACTCTATGAAAACCGGAATGGCGCCGCCTGGATTATTTTGAACCGTCCGTCGGTTTACAATGCGTTTCGAGGACGAACAATCGAAGAGTTGATTCATGCTTTTTTGACTGCGGCCAGTGACAAAAGTATCACCAGTGTGGTTTTAACCGGCTCCGGGAACAAGGCCTTCTGTACCGGCGGCGACCAGTCCGAACACGACGGTGATTACGATGGCAGGGGGGTTGTGGGCCTGCCGATTGATGAATTGCAGTCCGTCATCCGGGATACACCCAAGCCGGTAATCGCGGCGGTCAATGGCTTCGCCATCGGCGGTGGCAACGTGCTGGCAACACTGTGTGATATGACGATTGCTGCGGATACCGCGCAACTCGGTCAGGTTGGCCCGAAAGTGGGTTCTGTCGATGCCGGGTGGGGCACCGCTTATTTGTCCCGCATTGTCGGTGAAAAGAAAGCGCGAGAGATGTGGTATCTGTGTCGGCGTTATACCGCACAGGAAGCCTGTGATATGGGCTTGGTCAATAAGGTGGTTCCAGCGGATGAACTGGAAGCAGAAGTCACCGCCTGGTGCGAGGAGATCGATTCGCACAGTCCTACAGCGATGGCGCTGGCGAAACGTTCGTTTAACGCTGACTCCGAATCGATTAGAGGCATTAGCGGCTTTGCCCTCCATGCGGTGAAAATGTATTACGACACAGATGAGTCCAAGGAAGGCGTCAACGCCTTTAATGAAAAACGGAAACCGGATTTCAAGCGCTTCGTCGAATAGCTGGCGGGATTACTTCATGGGGAGCTGTCCTACTGACGAAGTTCTTGTTGGATAAAATACGGTAGTGTACAGTATGGGTGTTAAAGTATAGCTTGCAAATGGATTATTTATGATAGCGCGTGACTTGTTTAGCTCTGAGCATGAGTTGTTCAGAGATTCGGTGAAGAAGTTTATTGCCAGGGAGATAGCGCCTTTTCATGCCCAGTGGGAAAAAGACGGGATTGTGCCGAGAGAGCTGTGGCTGAAAGCGGGTGCAGCGGGAATGCTTTGTTGCACCATCTCTGAAGAGTACGGTGGTGTAGGTGCCGATTATCTGTACGACGTGATTGTTTTTGAAGAGTTGTTCAAGTCGGGCTTCTCGGGTCCGGGTTTCCTCATACATACCGACCTTGTCGCCACCTACATCAAGTCATTTGGTACTGAAGAACAAAAGAGCAAGTTTTTGCCGAAGATGGTAAGCGGTGAGTGGATCGGCTCGCTAGGCATGACCGAACCCCATGCGGGAAGTGACCTCAAGGCTATTCGGACCAGGGCCACTCGCGACGGTGAAGATTTTATTATCAATGGCCAGAAGGTATTTATTTCCAACGGCCAACTCTGCGATGTGTTGGTCCTGGCCACGAAAACTGATAAGGATGCCGGTGCCAAAGGTGTAACACTGTTCATTGTTGAGCGTGGCATGGAAGGCTTTAAGCGGGGAACCAACCTCGAAAAACTGGGAATGAAGGCTCAGGATACCTCGGAATTATTCTTCGAAAATGTGCGAGTTCCGGCAACGAATATGTTGGGGAGCGAAGGCCAGGGTTTCGGCCTGATGATGCAGAAGCTGGCCCAGGAGCGACTCGCACAGGCTATACGCAGCGCCGCTGTCACGGAAACTGTTATCGAATGGACTCTGGAATACACTTCACAGCGTGAGGCCTTCGGTCAAACCATAGCGGATTTCCAGAATACGCAATTCAAACTGGCGGAACTGAAGGCAGAGTCCGTCGTGGCCAGGGTGTACACCGACAAATGTATCGAGTTGTTTATGCAAGGCAAACTCGATCCGGTTGATGCGGCGATCGCCAAAATGCAACTCAGTAATCTGCATTGCAAAACGGTTGACGAGTGTCTGCAACTGTTTGGTGGCTGGGGCTATATGTGGGAGTACCCGATTTCACGCGCTTACGCCGATGCGAGAATTGTGAAAATCGCCGGCGGTTCGATTGAGATTATGAAAACCATCATCGCGAAGGATATGTTCAAGCCTTATAAGTAGTTGCTAGCAACAGGAACACTATTATGAAAGCTGTCGCCGCTGTATTGAATGGACCGAATGAGGCGTTTTCGATAGAAGAGATCGATATCGATCCTCCCCGCGATGACGAAATTCTGGTCAGTATCAAAGCGGTTGGTATCTGTCATACCGACCTGGTACTCGCTTCGGGAGCTCTGGGCAACGCCTTCCCAGCCGTGCTCGGACACGAAGGTGCAGGCATAGTTGAAGTGGTTGGCAAGGATGTCACCAAGGTTGCAGTGGGCGACAAAGTGCTGCTGACATTTACCAGCTGTGGTCACTGTCCAAGCTGTGATTCAAACGAGCCCGCCTATTGTCAGGACTTCTTTAGTGCAAACATGGGCTGTGTCCGTCACGACGGATCGACGCGACTCCACAGAGAGGGCGCGGCCATCGCCGATAACTTCTTTGGTCAATCTTCTTTCGCCGCAAAAGCAATTTGTGGCGAACGCAATATTGTAAAAGTAGATCCCGATGCCGATCTCGCAGCCCTGGCCCCCTTAGGTTGTGGTGTGCAAACAGGTGTCGGTGCCGTCCTGCGCTCACTGAAGGCAAGCGCTGGTGAATCACTGGTTGTTATAGGTGGGGGCACGGTAGGGCTTAGCGCTGTTATAGGTGGTGTTATAGCCGGTTGCTCCCCCATCATCATTATTGAACCCCATGAATCTCGCCGTAGTCTCGCCCTATCCCTCGGGGCCACTCACACTATTGATCCATCTGCGGGAGATACTGTCGAAGCTGTCCGTGGCATTGTTCCTGTGGGCGCAGACCTGGTCATTGATTCCAGCGGCTTTGTCCCAGCCGTCGAACCGGCGGTAAATATGATCGCTAACCGCGGCCGCCTGGGTCTGATCGGGGTTCCCAACAAACTCGATGCTATGCTGCCCGTTCCCATTATGCAGTGGATTACCACCGGCGGTACGGTGCGCGGTATCGTGGAAGGCGACAGCAACCCCGACGAGTTTATTCCCCAGCTCATCGCTCATAACGCTGCAGGGCGGCTGCCCATTGAGCGGTTTACGACTACCTATCCGCTCAGCCAGATCAATCAGGCCGTTGAAGACGCTCATAGTGGCAAATGTGTTAAAGCGGTTTTACTAATCGAATAGTCCTGCGTGACATACTCACCAGTGAGTTGAGAATCCCATAAAAAAAGCGCGAACGAATCGGGAAGAGGAATAACCATGATCACAGTTGATGACTTTAAATTTCACGAAAGAGACTCTTCGGATCGAACCTGGACTGAGACTCTTTTCATTATTTTCTCCAACGCTGAACACGCGATTAGCGGAAATATATACTGCTTGGCACGACCCAATATGGGGGTTATTCACAACTCCATAGAAATCCACAAAGGTTTCCGATTCCACCCGTGGCAGATAGACCACAACGACACCCAGATGCATTTGCCCTGTCCCGAAGACTACTCAGATTTTACCTTGGAGAGCGGTCTAAGATTTAAAGCGCACAGCGCCTCCGAGTTTGAGTGGCATTACAAATCACTGGATGGTCACTGTGAGGTAGATCTGTCTTTCGAGGCGGTGTGCCCTCTGATCGATACCCACGACCCCGAGGATAACCCATTGGCCGGGCAATCAAAGGTGAAGGGTTATGATGGTTGGAATAACGGCCACATGGAAGGGAAGGGACAGATCACCGGGCTCCTGCAGGTGCACGGCAAAGAATTTGAGATAGATTGCGTCGATGGCATCAACAAAAGTTGGGGCCCCAGAAACGATTGGGGTAGTCGGGGGGCCACCTGGGTTCATATTGATCTGGGTGAAGAAATGAACGCCTTCCTCGTGCTGGACATCAATTTTGAAAACAAAGAAATTGTTTATGGACCCTTTAAATACGGCTATATCGCCAAAGGCGGACAGAGACAGTCAATCATCAATGCAAGCATGCGTGCAGAAAGGCTGGATATGCTGGTCACCCGCGCAGTTGTGGAGTTGGAAGACGTAAACGGCGAGACATACACAATTCATGGTAAGACCATTGCCGGGGCCCCCTGGTATAACTTTAATCCTTCAAGCGCAGCGTTTCAGACTCTACTGCGTTGGGAGTGTGGCAAGCTTTCAGGTCACAGCCATATCGCCGATTTCGTGGGCCTTGGGTATTTGTCCAGGGGTATGGCTGATCAATTCTCAATCGATTAAACATTAGAAATGTAGGTTTGTTATGACAGCACTTAGTCGTCTTAAAGAAAGCGATATTCGAGAGCAGCCGGGTAGTGATTTTATCGAAAACATTCGATCGCAATATCCGACTGAAAAAGAAATTGACCTTGTCTTCACCCGCAAAATGCAACGGCGCAACGGCCCACCTTTTCAGCAGCAGGAGCTGGACCGATTGGTCAGCGGCGCCAAGCAATTAATTGAGGAGCAGCTGGGTTACGAGGTCGCTATTCCCGAGGCTAAATGGTTGTCCGGTGGCGCCTCCAAAATACACGCCGTGTTTATTTTGAATTGGCGCGGTCCCAAAGGCGACTCCAATGAATCCACCAAAATGGTACTTCGTACAGAGCCCGCCGCTTCTATTACCGAATCCAGTCGGCTACGAGAGTATGAGGTGCTAAAAGCGGTGGAGGGCATTATTCCCGCGCCAATTCCCTACTGGATTGATGAAGATGCACGGTATCTGCCCTATCCAAGCATGATCTACAGTTTCAGCGCAGGGACAGCCAAGCCAACCGGTGATGCGGGCAAGGTGACAGGTCTGGGTCAAAACTACGGCCCTGACTTACGAAAAAAGCTGGCCCCGCAGTTTTTGGATTTGCTCGTTAAATTGCACACTATTGATCCGAGTCGTCTTAAGGTGCTGGAACATTTCGACGTGCCGGTAGTGGGCTCGAACGAAGCGGTTATTAAACAGGTAAATTACGTGCGCCGCATGTGGGAAGAGGATCGTCTCGAGGACGAGCCGATTATGGAAGTCACCTATAAGTGGCTGATCAAACATGCACCGCCCATTGACCATGTCTCATTAGTACACGGGGATTACCGCAACGGAAATTTCCTGTTCAACGAGGATTCCGGTGAAATTACTAGCTGGCTAGACTGGGAGGGATCTGTTTTAGGCGATCGCCACCGGGACCTTACCTACGCGACGATGGATACCTTCGCTCACATATCGGAAGACGGAGAGACACTTCTGGCATCCGGTATGATGTCTAAGGAAGAACTGTTTAGTGCCTATGAAAAAGCGTCTGGGCTTAAGGTAGACCCCAAGCGCTTGACCTACTACAGCGTATACAACCGATATGTACTACTCGGACTTATTATGGGGTCATCCGCCCGATCTTCCTATGGCGCTAGAACGCACCAGGATGTCCTGACCAACTATCTTACCGCGCTGGGTTATCCGAACCTGGCAGAACTGTGCGACTACCTCGAGGAGATCATCCAATGATACAAACATTTGATACTCAGCTGGAGGTGTCATTGCGCGCTATGCGTGAGGTAGTAGCCCCTGCCTTGAACGACGCCGAAAGTCATGTCATTGAGCAGTTTCATCTGGCATTGATTACCCTGGAATTCATGCGCGAGCGCCTGCCCTACGCCCGCAGTTTCCATCGGCTTGAATTGACGCATCTGCTGAATTTTTCGGAGCAAGTTCGCGGGCTTGTCGCCAATGATCAACCCGACCTGGCGGCTGCGCTGGATCAAACTGAAACTACGGGGCACAAGGATCTGGCTCGCCCAGAGGCAGAGATTGAGGACTACCTGATCGTAGGCCGCAAACTGCGGGAGCATATTGGCGAGGTGATCAAGCTTTCAAACGGCAAGCCGTATGAGAACGAGCTGGACAAGCTGGCGTTACGGAGTCAAAAAGAATTTCTGCCCGCGCAAAGAGCCTGGTGTGAGCCTTTGGGTCTTGATACAAGGCCAGATGAGGTGCTGAAGATCGAAGAGGTATTGGCAGTGAGTTGATAGCCGGTTTTTTGAATCCAAAATCAGATTCGAGGGGGCACTAGACCGAGTCCCTTAGGTAGAGCACCTGTCTATATATTCTGGGCACATCTGATAGAAAAGGGCTTTAAGAACAGTACGCCTGTAGCCGACTTTGCGGTAATCTTGAGCTATCCAATGGGCAACAACGAAGGCGCAAATAAGTGATGGAAATTGACAGTCAATCAATAGACCAGTATTGCGGTCTATTTAGATAGAGGGGAATTATTATGCTCGAAGAAGTCGGCTCTTGCGATGCCAAAACCAAGTTACCCGAAATACTTCGTCGCGTGGAAGCGGGTGAATCCTTCACGATCACCAATCGTGGCAAGCCCATTGCGGACCTCATTCCAAGTCGCGCAACTAGCCAGTTGAGATGCAAAACGGCCATCGCGAACATAAAGAAGGCTAAAAAGCATGAAGTGTCAGATTCCAAGCTCAAGGAAATGATGGAATCGGGTCGAAAATGACAGACTTTGTTCTGGATAACTCAATGGCCATGCATTGGTTGCTAAAGACATAGAAAGTTGCGGATCAGCAATACACTGAGGAGGTATTGGATAGCTTATTGAGTGCCAACGCTTTGGTTCCTAATTTTGGTACCTTGAGGCTATGCAGCGACTCTACGGTGTTCCTTTTTTTCAGCGTAGACAGGAAGCCTGGGAATTCTATTTTCGACGTAGTTCTTTTTGGGAGTGCATTTGGGAAGATGATTGGTCTGCGCCGGTTGCAGATGCGGGGGGGCTAGCAGAAATGCCGCAGACGCAGGGAGAACCTGCGACCTGCCCTGGAACTCGCTAGCAGTCAATAATTCAACTCGACGTAATGGGCATCACCTGCGGGTTAGGTCGAGCCCATGTTAATAGCAGTGTTCCCAAGCCGATCATAGCAAGTGGTAAAAAGGGTTCAAACGGCCAAAACGGAAACCACATCGCAAGGTCGGCAGACCACTGCGGCAACGTTAGAAAAACAGACGCTGCATCTTGCCAGTGCGAGCCTGTCGCCGATGCAAAAAGCCCCAAAGCTACAAACGCGCTCCCCAGCACTTTTGACGTGACTGAAGCACTTCGTTCATCCGCTTTTTCTATAGCCTGTAAACGTTTTTTACCCCAGGCAGCAATCCTTAACGCAAAGGCCATAAAACCGGCCCAGTAAAATATATAGTCATGTAGTTCTGGTGGTCCCTCATAGTAGTAAAGGTTCCACCAATAGACGCTAAACGGGTAAGCCCATAGAACGTAAATACCGCCTTGGTGTATTAACTTCCATTGTTTTTGGGTGATTTTTTTACGCGTAACCTGAAAAGATGTCAAAATCATAAAAGATAAAAAAATGTAACCCACCGTACCCTCTAACTCGTCGCGCAGGACATAAATACTTTCGAAGTAGTACTCGCGGAAAAAAGTCGATACGATGAAAATATAGAGGCCCTGCCATGCCATGGCCGCTGCAAAACACAAGCCGAAATATTTTCGGTTGCGCAGTAGCCATTTAGAAAACACACTGGGGTAAAGTACGTGCAGCGCCGAAGCAGCAACTACAATATAAATAAAAGGGATAGCTAAGCGCACGGAGTAGCCAATCATCTCTGATACAGCGGGGGCTGTAGTCATATCCAGACGCGTCATCTCGAGAATGACAAGTATGGAAATTGGGACCGCAATAAGCGTAAACAATGGCCAGTCATTGATAGCTTTATGCTTAAATATGGCGTTCAAATCCACACCCATAGTTATCTATCCGCCCAGGTTAAACCGTGAAAGACTCACTGCTGACTTTGCCATTGTACAGCCCAATAAACTTCCAAGCCTATAGGTCATTACACAACTGATACAAACACCTTGAGCTTGGTATACGAGGCCGCAACTTCATGATAGGTTTTGGCAGTTGTAAATACGTTTAGAGTTTGAGTAATGTCTGTTCCGGGAAAACATCGATATCGTTCAGCAATGTTTGCAGCCATAGCGTTCATCCCTTGGCTAATCTCTATGTACATGCTTTATTGGTTTGAAAGAGATCAAATTTGGGTCGTAGAGACGCTTCATCGGGACAAAATGACCGTCGCTATTTTGTTGACCGGCATGGTGTTATCGTTCCTTCTTCAATCCTATTTTTTGAAGCGTGAGAAGAATACCCACTAAACCTGTGCCGTAGTGCCTGCACAGTAGCGAAACGCATGCTCAGCCTTTAATGCATGAGATGATTGGCCGGAGCTATGCCCCAGGGGGCACGATCATACGGACGATGGCCGCCAAGCTCACAGCGGGCAAGACCATCACGTCACATACGGATCACCATCAGTCTTTCCGGCAAAGCCACCGTATCCATGTACCGATTACGACCAACAACAAAGTGCGCTTTGTGATCGATGGTCGCCCCTATCGCATGAAAGTGGGTGAGGCTTACGAGATCAACAACCAAAAACGCCACGGCGTGATAAGCAGCGGTGATGAAGACCGCATCACCTTTATATTCGATTACGTACCCGGCAAAGAGGCCCCCGATGCATGAAGCGCGAGTGGTATTAGCTTGAGCTACTTGATCGCAACGTCGGTAGTACGCCGCAGCAACCAGGGGGAGAGCCACGGCGGTGTCTATCTCATTAATACTGACACGGATGAACTGCTAAAGCCCGTTGACTGGACGTAGATATCGACTGGAGAGGGCGGGGCTGGGATCGTGGTCTGCGTGGTATAGAGTTCCACGATGGCAAAATCTACATTGCCGCCAGCGACGGGGTTTTTGTGTTCGATCAAGGAATTCAGATGGTTGCCAGCTATCGCAATCCCTACCTCAAACACTGCCACGAAATGTCGATACACGGGGGGCATCTTTTTGTCGTCTCCACAGGCTACGACAGTGTGCTGGGGTTGAATCTGGAGACTGAACGCTTTGACTGGGGAATGAACGTCGCTACCAATGGTATGACGTTTGTTCCGCGGCGCTTTGATCCGCAGAGTGAATCTGGGCCACTGCTGCTGAACAAGCTGCATTTGAATAACGTGTTTTGCAATGCTGGTGGTATGTATATCAGCGGTCTTCGCAGCAACGCGCTGCTGCGCTTTGCCGGCAAGAGCCTGGGCGTGGTAACCACGCTTCCTGAGGGCGTGCACAATGCTCGTCCATTTCGTGATGGGATTATATTCAATGATTCTCGTGCTGATACGCTGCGCTACGAGAGCCCTGATACTCGCAAAGCCTGGCGGGTGCCGCGCTTTCCAGATCACAAGCTGACGCATATGAGTAAGGAGGACGCGAGTGTTGCGCGGCAAGGCTTTGGTCGTGGTCTTTGCGCTGTGTCCGAAGTACAAATAGCTGCGGGTTCATCACCCTCAACGGTTACTCTGTATGACCTTGAAGAGCAGCGCCCGGGGAAAATCATCAATCTCACTATGGACGTGCGCAACGCAGTGCACGGGCTGGAAGTATGGCCCTATGCTTGGCCAAAAAATCCGGCTGCGCCCTAAAAGCTCAGTCTCGTATTTGCTCGGCGCCTAACGATTAAGCGGTGACTTAGGGCGGTCATGCTCCGGGAGTTCCAGGAGTACCGGCTCGAGATAGTCGATCAGCTCTTCCAGCTGGTCCTCATAACGCCGCCAAAGCGCGACCGAGCTGCTGTAAATCGGCTGTCGTACCTGTTCGGAGCTCGCCATTTTTACCGGCCGCTGGTTTTCATGGAAGTTGAGCATGCTTTCCTGCCAGCCTAGGCCGCAGTGCGCGGCAATCACTCGCGCCTGGGTTTCGAGATCAGCCACTACGTCTTCATAGTTCAGGCGCAGCACCTTGCCCGGCAGCACCGCATCCCAGTGCTTCATCATGCGCATATATTGCGTATAGTAATGCGCTAAATCGTAGAGATCGTAAGAAAACACCTGCCGGTTGGCGAACAATGATTAATGTGCAGGGCCCATTGTCGAGAAGGATGTTATCGCAGTTAACCTCCTCTGATATGAGCAATGAAGCCTTCCCCTTTGCGACCATGCAAAAGATAGAAATTGGTTATGCAACCGTCGATGCGCTGCGCTTGACCTATGTGGGTGAGCTAGGTTGGGAACTTTATGTCCCCAGCGACTTCGCTCAAAGTGTGTACGATACTCTGGTCGACCATGGTCAGGAATTTGGGCTTAAGCACTGCAGATATCATGCACTTCAGTCCCTCAGGATGGAAAAGGCCTATCGGGAATATGGCCACGATGTGGGATCGGATGATTCTCCCCTAAACGCCGGCCTCGGATTCGCGTGTGATTTCGAAAAGCGAGGAGGGTTTATCGGAAAGGAGGCTCTTCTCGAGCAAAAAGAAGCTGGAGTGAACCGACGGCTGGTTCAATTCCTGGTGGAAGACCCAGAGGTGTTGCTGTATCACGACGAACCTATCTACCGCGATGGCGAAATGCTTGGGCGCACCACTTCAGCCATGTACGGACATACGCTTGGGGGCTCAGTAGCATTGGGCTACATGCAGCACACCGAAAACATGACTGCTGAGTTTGTAAACTCTGGAAGCTACGAAATTGAAGTGGCGGGAAAGTATTATCCCGCCAGAGCATCTCTCCGTCCCTTGTACGACCCCAAGAGCGAGAGAGTGAAATCATGAGAGAGCCTTCTGAGTGATCTTCGAGAGCAATTCTCAGGCGTGGCAGAGCCGTTCAGCACGTGGACCACACTTACGATTCCGAAGCACTGGTAGCGGTAGGCCGTGATACCGAGACGCAGGCCCTAGCGCGAGCCGTCAAATTGCAGACAGAGTAGCGGGTATTTCTCGATGGCAACAAGACTGTCATATTCGAATAAAGTAGCCGAATGCAATGCCGATAGGCTAGGACGAAAAATAAACACAAAACCGTTAACGTACTGTATTTTACCACTACTAATGCAGAGCTAAATGGCTACTATCAATGACAATCCGTGACCCGCGTTATGACATACTTTTTGAACCCATAAAAATTGGTCCCGTAACTGCCAAAAACCGTTTTTACCAGGTTCCGCACTGCACGGGCATGGGTTGGCTCCGCCCGCGTATGGTGGCGGATATGCGGGCCACCAAAGCCGAGGGAGGCTGGGGGGTGGTGTGTACCGAATATTGTTCCATCCACCCGTCGACAGACGATCTTCCCACTCCCAGCCACTCTTTGTGGGACAGCGGCGATGTAAAAGCCCACCGATTAATGACCGATAAATGTCATGAGCACGGTGCTCTGGCCGGGGTTGAACTCTGGATTGGCGGCAGCCGAACATCCAACTTGTATACACGCGAGGTTCCTATGGACGTCGCTTCAATGCCCAACTACGTTGGCGACCCCTACCAGTCTCGCGCCATGGACAAATCTGATATCCAACAACTTCGACGCTGGCACCGCGATGCAGCGCTGCGTGCCAAAGAAGCGGGCTTCGATATTGTCTACGTGTATGCGACGCACCACTATCTGATTGATAATTTCCTCAACCCGGAGATTAACACCAGGACCGACGAATACGGCGGCAGCCAGGAAAACCGGATGCGCCTTTTGCGCGAGCTTATCGAAGATACCAAGGAAGCCGTTGGCGATACTTGCGCGGTAGCCGTGCGTTACTCCGTCGATGATGGCGGGGGGCCCGATGGCATACCTATTCACGGTGACAAGATGGAAATCTTCGAAGCACTGGCCGAGCTACCTGACCTTTGGGATATCAATATCTGGGACTACTCGTTGGAAATGGGTACATCACGTTTCACCAAGGAAGGTGCGCTGGAAGACTATATGTCAACGGTGAAAGCAAAGACGAGTAAACCTGTAGTGACGGTCGGGCGTTTCACCTCACCCGATACCATGGTCAGTCAAATCAAGCGTGGCATTGTCGATTTTATCGGCGCAGCAAGGCCCTCTATTGCCGACCCTTTCCTGCCGCAAAAGATCGAGCAAGGCAGACCTGAAGACATTCGCGAATGTATCGGTTGTAATATCTGTTACACGGGTGACAGCAAACATTACCCCTTGCGTTGCACGCAAAATCCCGCAATGGGTGAGGAGTGGCGCCGTGGCTGGCATCCGGAAAATATTGATGCGAAAGGCTCCGATGATAGCGTGCTGATCGTCGGAGCTGGCCCTACGGGCCTTGAGGCGGCGCGAGCGCTAGGCCAACGCGGATATGCCGTGATGTTGGCAGAAGCTACACGTGAGTTGGGCGGGCGAGTATCCGCCGAAAGCAAACTCCCGGGGCTGGCAGAATGGGCGCGTGTACGCGACTATCGGGTAGGCCAGTTAGACAAATTACACAATGTGGATATTTTCCGCGAGAGTGAACTGGGCCTGGAAGATATCCTGGCTGTCGGTGCCGACCACGTTGCCATTGCCACAGGGTCAACATGGCGCCGCGACGGCTATGGTACTTACCATACCCGCCCCATGGAGCCGCTACCACCGCAGGAACAGACCTTTACTCCAGATGATATTATGGCGGGAAGACTACCCACTGGCACAGCAGTTGTCTTTGACGATGACGGCTTCTATCTGGCAGGCGTGATTGCTGAAAAACTCATTCAAAACGGCAATGAGGTCGTCTACGTTACCCCCCATGCCAGGCTCTCAAATTGGAGTGCCAACGCAGGAGATCAGCCTCGGGTGCACAAGCACCTCGCAGAAATTGGGGTCAAAATTATATTGAACCAAGGGCTCGATAGCTTTGATGGCAAGCTGGCAACGTTAGGCTGCGGTTATACCGGTGTTCAGCAAACAATTGCCGCCGACAACGTGGTACTCGTTACATGCCGGACGCCTCGGGACGAACTTTACTACCAATTGCTGGACGCTATGGAAGCGGGAGCTGAGGGCGCGCCCAAATCTGTTCAACGTATTGGTGATGCGCAGGCCCCCGCCATCATAGCGGCTGCCATTTACGCTGGACACAAATATGCACGCGAGCTGGACTGTGAGATAGACCATGAGAATCCGGCAAAATACGATCGCGTATTTTTCGTAGATAGTTGAGTTAACGTGACGCACTTAGCGGGTCAGATTATGGCTGATGCCGTGGGCGGGACTCTGGAGAGGTTGGATATTTTCTCACAGATACCGCCCGTAGTTTTGCCCGGCTTAAGATTTTATTTCAAAGCGCTAGTGTCGCTGGGCGTGGCGTATTTTCAGCTTAAGGATCGCTTATAGGAGACGTCGAGTTCTTCTTAAGCCAGATAAATTGTAAAACGATTCCAACTAAGAAAATCCCAACAAAAAGTAAATAGAAGTTGCGTAGTATGGGGTCTTCAATACTGGTAAGTATTGGATCGCCTGCCGGAAGGCGCAGCAGTCCATCAGTGATTGCCGGAATCATATGGAACAATACGGTGCCGGAAAAGCAAAAGGCTTGAAAGTAATCAGCTATCTTTGAGAATGCAGAGATCTTAGTCACAAAAAATCCACCAAACAGCGCCAGCAGAGTCAGTACCGCGAGAATATGGGCGGGACCAAACCCTCCCTGATTGTAGATCATCAAGGCAGATATCGCCGCCAATAAAGTACAAACTAAATAGATCTGACCGGTTTTATTCTTGAGAGTAATTACTTTGTTGATTGCCAGTGTATAGAAGCCCGCAACGAGTGCGATGATCGCGATTATAGTGTGTATCCATCCGAGCAAAGTCATTTCTGGCATAGTCTTTTCCTTATTTTATGTTGTTAGCGCGCTATACTTTTTGATTGAAGATGTCTTGAAGCAATGGGCTTTGCGCCGCGCTTTCAAAAGCGGCGTCGATGGCTTTGAATCGCTTTTCTATCGCGGAGCGATATTGGGGGTGTGTAAAAACGTACATTTCCCCAGCTGACAGCGCCTCAACCAAGCGTTTGCCGACAATCGATACTTCGATGCCATTTGCAACCATCTGTTTGGCGTTTTGCTCCAAGGCGCTGCTACCCGATGAATTGCCATTGTCAGATGCATATTGAGCCGGACGATTTCTATGAGATTCATGAATACGAGTTTGCACAAATCCGGGGCACAAAACGGATACGTTGATCTGATGATCTGAAAGTTCAACGGCCCAACTTTCAGTTAAAGCGACAACTGCCGATTTTGTAGCGGTATAAACGCCACCATAGGGAATGCCACCCATGCCGGCCATCGAAGCGACGTTCACAAGCCATCCGCCTTCGCCGTGCTGTTTAATAAGTGGAACCATGATCTTGGCACCGTAAACCACTCCCATGAGATTGACTTCCAGGGTCCATTGCCACCCTTTCGCATCCTGCTGTTCAATAGTCCCTGCATCGCCGGTAACGCCAGCGTTATTCACAACCATGTGGATTTTGCCGAATCGCGCTATTGCTTGATGCGCGACCTCTTGCCACTGTGCTTCGTCAGCAACGTTTAGGGCAACGGCCAGCACCGGTATACCGGCCGCCTCCAATTCTGAAGAGGCTTTTTCAAGATTTGCTTTATCGATATCTGCGAGAACAATGTTCATCTTTACGTCGCCTAAGGCTTTGGCGATTGAAAAGCCAATACCTTCTGCTCCACCGCTTATTACTGCGGTTTTTCCTGCGAAATCTGTCATCTTAGCTCTCTCCTGTTGTCCTGCAATCTGCAACGTGAACATTCTGTTTTAGCAACTTGGCGAACCGGTTTAGCTGCTGTTAATAATGCAGTCAAGCATGCCTGGGAATAGCTGGTCAAAACTGGCTCCCTGAGTAAGCTGGTTGGCTAAATCCAGAGAAACCAGACCATGGATCGAGGCCCATAGTGTGTGTGCTAGCAACACAGGGTCTCCTTGAATTTCTCCCGATCCCACGAGTTTACGTGTTGCATCAAACAAAACTCGTTGTGTTCGCTCTTGTGCCAGGACCACTTCGGGGTAGGTCTTTTCCTGATGTATTGGGATCAAGTAAAGTAGCCGATAAGCATGCGGTGATTCGTGTGCAAAGCCGGCATAGGCCTTTCCAAGTTCTCTCAGGTACTTCGCCGGGGACAACGTTGTCGGAACAGCTTCCAGAGTCTGCGCCAGATCGTTGAATCGTATGGCCCGCAGAGCGGCGAACACTTCTTCTTTGTTGTCAAAATAACGGTAGGCCATCATGGGGCTGCAGCCCAGGACTTTGGCGATTCCGCGCATGGTGACCGCGTCGTAGTCTTCGAGCACATACAGGCCGTAAGCCACTTCGCAAAAGCGATCGCGGAAGCTTTCAATATCTGTTTTTGACAGTGGCTTTCTGGGCATTCTTATATATTACAATGTAAAATTTACAATGTATACCTTTAAGCCTCATGTAGAGTCGAGCAAGATATGGCGAGTTGCTCCCGCACTCATCCCTGGAGTTGATTAATACTGGCAACATTCACAGGGAGTGAATCCGGGGCCACTCGTTTACATCGGAGAAATATAATGGCATTATTGGTGTCATAACATAGCCCGAGGCTCATATGGTAGTTGCTGCTGCGCCGGTAAGTCAGGATAAGAAAATGATTAAGAAAATGCTTGTATCTTTTGTGTTGTTCTCTGTATGCGTAGGCGGTCTGGCTTGGTTCAACCGCATTGATCTTATGCTGGCTATGGTCAAGTACCAGTCGAGTCAGGATTACGTAGTTGGCCCTAATCGGGAACTCAATTGGCAGCAGGGCCCGGCCGAGCCTGTGGTAGCAGTAACGGATCGTCCACCCAATATTATTCTGATCATGGCGGATGACTTAGGATACAACGATATCTCCACCTTTGGCGGCGGCGTAGCGGGTGGGCGTGTGCAAACGCCCCATATAGACCAGCTTGCCGCCGAGGGTATTGTCTTCAGTCAGGCTTATGCCGGAAACGCTACCTGCGCGCCCTCCCGGGCCATGGTGATGACGGGTCGCTACCCCACACGAACAGGCTTCGAATTCACACCCACCCCTTCTGGCATGGGCCCGGTGGTTTCCATGGTGATGCGCAGTATCGACAATGGCTTACCTCCAGGACGGTTCAATGAAGCCGGAAGCGAATCAGCACTTACCTATGCACAGCAGGGTTTAGCCACTGAAGAAGTCACCATTGCTGAAGTATTGCGCGATCGCGGTTACTACACTGCGCATATCGGCAAGTGGCACTTGGGTAGAGCCCAGGGGCTGGCACCCATCGACCAGGGGTTTGATGACAGCTTACTCATGGCCAGTGGGCTCTATCTGCCGGAAGATGATCCAAATGTTGTCAACGCGAAACTTAATTTTGATCCTATCGACAAATTCCTGTGGGCGGCTATGGGCTATGCCAATTCCTTTAACAACCGGGGGGATGAGCGCTTCGAACCCGGTGGTTATCTGACAGATTACTGGACAGACGAATCCGTCAAGGTGATCAAGGCTAACCGCAACAGGCCTTTCTTTTTGTATCTGGCGCACTGGGGCACGCATACGCCACTGCAAGCCACGCGTGAAGACTACGAAGCAGTGGGAGATATCAAGCCCCATCGATTGCGTGTTTATGCGGCGATGGTTAGGGCGCTAGACCGCAGCGTCGGTCGTATCATGGCCACATTGGAAGAAGAGGGATTAGCGGACAATACCTTGGTGATGTTTACCAGCGACAACGGTGGGCCGGGGTATATTGGGCTTCCCGAAGTTAACGCGCCCTATCGCGGCTGGAAGCTGACCAATTTCGAAGGAGGATTGCGCGTCCCCATGTTTGCCAAGTGGCCTGCGAAAATCCCCGCCGGTAGGCGGGTGGACAATCCCGTAGCTCATATAGATATGATGCCGACTATGGTGGCGGCCGCCAATGCAGCGAGTCCAGCGAACGTGGTGATCGATGGACTGAACATTTTACCCCTGGTCACGGAAGAGGGCGCTCGAGACTGGCCGCGCCAAACTCTTTTTTGGCAGAGCGGTTATTATCGCGTGGTGCGCCACGAGGACTGGAAACTGCAGGTCTCCACAAATCCGGACAAGGCTTGGCTATACGATCTTGCGGTAGATCCCACTGAGCAGAACAATCTCGCCGATTCTCGCAGCGATAAGCTGAATCAACTGAGGGCTCTGCTGGACGAGCACAAAGCCTCGGGGCGCCAACCGCTTTATCCCTATGTGTCCGAAACCCCCGTTGCGGTAGACAAAACACTCGCAGACTATTTTGAAGCAGGCGATGAATACATTTACTGGCCGAACTAGAGCATAATGCCGGCACTTTCGTTTCTTCAAACAAACAATATGCACAGGAGTGTTTTATGAGTTTTTCATCGCAGGTCTTATCACTTGAAGTTAATGGACAGATCGCCACTTTGTGGTTGGATCGTCCCGAAAAGCTCAATGCTATGTCACAGGAAATGGTCGCTGATATCCCCCGAGCTATGGCCGCGATTGCGCAGCTCGACGATGTGCGTGCTGTTGTTATTGCAGGGCGTGGGAAGAGCTTTTGTGTGGGAATAGATTTGGCTAGCCTGGGGGGTGGCGGTTCGATAAATGCGAGTGGCGCAAAGCCATCCGGCGCGACCGCAAGCCTGAAACAAATTTCAGCGACACGCGCTTTTCAGGATTCGATCAGTTCCATTGCTCGATGCCAGGTGCCGGTCATTGCCGCTATACACTCTCATTGCCTGGGTGCGGGTATCGACTTGGCAACGGCTTGTGATATTCGCTTGGCATCTGAAGATGCCAGCTTCGGCGTGCGCGAAACCAAGATTGGCATCGTGGCTGATGTGGGCACGCTGCAACGTCTACCAGGCATTGTCACAGCGGGACACGTTGCCGAATTAGCTTATACCGGCAAAGATATCGATGCGAAACGCGCCGATAAAATTGGCCTTGTAAACGATGTTTACGCCGATGCAAACGCGGTTTATGCGGCGGCGCTGGAAATGGCAGGCGAAATTGCAGCTAATGCACCCTTGGCTGTACGTGGCACCAAATTCATCCTGCAGCAAGGAGAAGACCTGACTACCGAGCAGAGCCTGTTACTCAATGGTCTGTGGACTATGGTGACTACGCTCAACTCGAACGACCTGGGCGAAGCCATGCAGGCGTTTATGGAAAAACGCCCTGCTAGCTTTACCGGATCTTGATTGACGTACCCGGCTAATCATTCATCGAAATCACTCGATCAGATAATCGAAACCTAACTAAGAGGAAAAGCACATGGCTATTGGAGTTGTAGCAAAAATCACTATTCGGGAAGGTAAAAATGCAGAGTTTGAAGAGGCTTTTTTAGCTCTTGCTGCTCAAGTGAAAGCCCATGAACCTGGCAATATTTTTTATATCTTGCACAAAAGCAAAACCGACCCTGTTGTTTACAAGGTATTAGAGCAATACCACAACGAGGACGATCTGGCTGCTCACGGTAAATCGCAGCACTTTGCGGACGCCAATAAAGTATTGGGATCGTTGGTTGCGGCAGCACCCGAAGTAGAAGTGCTAGACACCGTCTAGGCAAAAAAAACCGCTTGAGAAAAATGACGCTAGTTACTGGCCATGCCGGTGACTGGCGCTGCGTTGTCTGGGTTGGAGTTACCGATGCATAACCAGAGGTAATATTGAAGATGTCTGAAATGGAAAGAATAAAATTAATTGGCGCGCCACCATCTCCGTATACCCAAAAGATGCTGGC
>JBLGAR010000094.1:0-18860 GCA_047612385.1 Cryomorphaceae bacterium
TTGCACGGGGCTGTATATTTGCTCACCTAGCAGCTTTCGGATTACCTTTGGATCAGACTCAGGCTGACCGTGTACGTTATGTATCACCGGTATGCTCGGCGCTGAAAACACTAGGTTCGACATAGCTTCTTCTAATTGCTCACCCGCGGGTTTCATTAATTCAGTATGAAAAGGTGCGCTAACTGGCAGAGGCAAAGCACGCTTGGCTCCGGCTTCTTTGATCAGGGCGCTGGCTGTCTCTACGGCCGCAGTGTGTCCGGCTATGACAACTTGACCGGGAGAGTTGTAATTTACTGCAGACACCACATATGAACTACTTGCAGTAACTTCGGCACAAATCCGATTGATCGCAGCATCCTCCAATCCAATAATCGCCGCCATTGCGCCCTCCCCCACAGGTACAGCTGTCTGCATAAACGCGCCTCGCTGACGAACCAGTTCTACGGCATCACCAAACTCTATTGCGCCTGCACAAACAAGTGCAGAAAACTCTCCGAGACTGTGCCCTGCCATGACTGTAGGTTCTGGCCCCCCGGCTTCAAGCCAAGCTCTCCAAAGCGCAACACTGGAACTCAACAGTACTGGCTGAGTCGTTTCTGTGAGGTTGAGCGCTTCTTGTTCGCCGTTGCATATTAAATCCCACATGTCGTATCCAAGCACTTCAGACGACTCGGAGAAAGTATCCCGAACGGATGGGAACGCATCGTAAGCAGCGGCCAGCATGCCGACCTTTTGTGACCCCTGCCCTGGAAAAACAAATGCTATATCGTTATTCGCCATCATTAGATCCTGTGTGAGATTTGCGATCGCTAATATTATTATTACTGATGGGCTATAGCAGTGAGCCGTTGTTTCATTCTAGCAATCATATTATTTTCTTCACATTGTAGCGCTTGCCCAATAGAAGCTGCAAAACCCTCAACGGATGACGCTCCATGCGCCTTCACCACCAGAGAGCTCAACCCCAATAAAAAGGCGCCGTTGTGCGAATCAGGGTTCATCGCTAAACCAAAGGCTTTGAGCAAACTCTGACGCTGCGTATCCGACAAGCCGAGCTCGGTAGCTTTTTCCAAAGTGGCTTTGAGATGCTCACTACTCGCCCGTGCCGTACCTTCAACAGCCTTCAACGCAATATTTCCAACGAGACCGTCACACACAACAACATCGACATCAGTCTCATGTAGGTTATTCGCCTCAACATATCCCACATAATTAATGTGCGGATGATCCTCGAATAACCTTGCGGCTGCTCTAATCTGCACATTGCCCTTTTTCGGCTCCGTGCCGTTACTCAACAGTGCCACGCGCGGTGTTTGATTTGGCTTAATGGTAGAAGACAAGACGGATCCGAGAACTGCGAAGGATACCAGTTGCTCTGGCGAACAATCGACATTGGCACCCAGGTCAAGCAATAGCGCCGCATCTTTAGCGGTTGGGAACATTGAGCAAAATGCCGGCCGCATCGCGGCCTCCACCGTACCTAACAACTTTCTGGAAAGAATCATCAGGGCAACTGAATTGCCCGCTGAGACTACGGCCTCCACTTTTCCTTGTCGCAGTGCATCTAGCGCCACGTGCATTGAAGTCGCCCGGCTCGCACTCAATATAGCCGCAGTCTTTACATCCATTTTGATGACGTCAGTAGCGTGAAGTATCCGAACACGAGAACGCTCTGTCTCTGACCATAAGCTGAGCGCTTCCAGGATACGGTGCTGATCTCCAACGAGGTGAACAATGAGGTGGGGGTTTTCTTTTAACGACTGCAGAGCAGCGGGGATTGTGACGCGAAGACCGAAGTCCCCGCTCATAGTATCAACAGCGAGATTCACTGCTTTTTTAGGCAATTTTAATGGCTGCCCTTTAACAGGACGGCAGATTAATCGTCGCTGTTAAGATTTAATACCTTATTGCCGCGGTAAAAACCATCTGCAGTCACATGGTGACGACGATGTGTTTCGCCCGAAGTCTGGTCAACTGAAAGCGTAGACCCTGACAGTGCGTCGTGTGAACGGCGCATTCCGCGACGCGAACGCGTCTTTTTACTCTTCTGAACAGCCATGACTAACTCCTAGTACTATTTATTTACTGGGCTTCAATTGCGCCAGCACATCAAATGGATTGGGCTTCTCATCTTCGCCTTCGTTATCCGTCAGCTGTTGTGAAATCCCAGTCAATATTTCATTACAATCACTTTGCTCGTGGTAGCTAAAAGAGGGCAAGCCCAATATCAACTCTTCTTCCACCAGCTCCCATAAACTACAGGGTTCATCTGCCACAATCAGCGCATCCAGATAACGCGGCAATTCACTGGCATACTCGTCATTCCAAACAACTGCCAAGATATTGCTCGTTTCCAAATGCAGCGGCATTGGCTCTAGGCACCTTTGACAAGTAATCGAAATGTCGGCAGTAACTGACACGTCAATTAAAAATCTGTTTTCCTCGTCTTTGGAAAACGCTAAAGTTGCTTGAATTTCGCCTGACTCCGCCGCCAATATATCGCTTATACGCGGTAAATTAAGCGGTTTTATCGCACCACTAACAGTCACTCCACGGACAGCTGCTTTGCGAACATCCAGCGTATTCGGGAGGGGCTCAGTTAACATAGGCGCGCATCATAGGGGTGGAATCCTTAATTGTCAAAAAAATCTTTATAATACAAACAGTTCACTGTGTTTATGACCGGTGGATAAAGCAATTGGAAGCGAAATTCATGGATCTAATTTTAGCATCAACCTCAGCCTATCGTCGGCAACTAATGGAACGGCTCATGTTGCCGTTCAAATGCGTGCCGCCCGGTACAGATGAAACTGCGCTTGATGGCGAAACACCCCAGGCGCTCGTTTTGCGTCTATCTGCAGGTAAGGCTATAGCCGTGGCGACACTTTATCCACAATCTTTGGTTATCGGCAGCGATCAGGTCGCATCGATAGAAGGCCGTATTCTGGGCAAGCCTGGCGATCACGAAACTGCCTGCGAGCAATTGCGAGCCTGCTCTGGCAATCGGGTCAAATTTTATACAGGACTGGCAGTACAATGCCTGCATTCAGGGTTTTCAAAGCAGCATGTTGAATGCTTTTCGGTTGATTTCCGCGAGCTTTCACAAACCACGATCGATCGATACCTGTCACTAGAGCAGCCCTACGATTGCGCGGGTAGTTTCAAATGCGAAGGCCTTGGCATTACTCTATTTCGCCGGCTCCACGGAGACGATCCAACAAGCTTGCAGGGTTTACCGCTGATTGCCCTTACCACTATGTTACTAGAATCTGAAATTAATATTTATCCATAAATATTGTTTTATTTCAGGGGTTTACGAAGTCTTTTTAATGTATATTCTAAATCTTTATCGATAGGCGCATGAACCTGTATCCTCTCCCTATCAGGCAGCGAGAAGCTCAGAGAATGGGCATGGAGAAACAACCTCTTGAGGCCAATTTCGCGGGCAAAAGCCCCCCCCTTGTCATCAGAATATTTGGCATCCCCAAGCAATGGAAAGCCCGCGTGCTTGGTATGAACCCGAATTTGGTGTGTTCGTCCGGTAATAGGCTGGGCTTCTATCAATGTCGCGCCGGACAACTTTTCCACCACGCTAAAGCCGGTCGTTGAGCGCTTGCCCTCTTGAGAAACTCTAACCATCCGCTCTCCTGACTGGACGATATTCTTTTCCAGGGGCGCATCCACCAGTCGACAGCTCTTTGGCCAGCTTCCTCGAACCAATCCGAGATACCGCTTGTCCATTTTCTTCTCGCGCAGTTGGCGGTGCAACTCTCGCAAAATGGCGGGTTTGCGCGCGACGAGGATGCAGCCCGACGTGTCACGATCCAAACGATGCACCAACTCCAGATAGCGGTCATTTGGCCGCATCTGCCGAAGACATTCGATCATTCCGAAATTTAGACCACTACCACCATGTACCGCAAGTCCAGAGGGCTTGTTCAGCACCAGCAAACCGTCATCTTCGTAAAGTACACCCTCCTCAAGCTGTTTCGCCCAGTAATTCGGAATGCTGGGCGTTTCGCTCGGTAGAGGAACGCGGATAGGTGGCACTCTGACGATATCCCCGGACTTAAGGCGGTAGTCTGCTTTCACCCTCCCCTTATTCACCCTAACCTCCCCTTTACGCAGGGCGCGGTAAATTCGAGTCTTGGGTACGCCTTTCAGCTCACGCAGCAAATAGTTGTCCAGACGCTGGCCGGCGTAATCTTCATCCACTGTACGAAATTGCACAGCAGGGGTAATTTGATCTGATCCGTCCTTTGTCATAAATCCCAAATTCTTTTATATTTGAAGCACTTACATTTTAATGTTACACTGGCTTCCGTGTGATTACAGACACCCTCTATTAATGCCGGTGTTTCCATTACTCCCTGACGACAGTGGGGCCTGCCAACCAAAGCAAGGTTCCGTCAGTAGAATCACGCAAACAACTAAATTGAGAGTGTTGGCGCCCTTCGTCTGCCCCGGACAATAAACCCCGCGTGGCAGAGCACTTAACAGTACAGAGTAGCCAGCATATTTACTAACCGCGCAGGTAGCCTGCCGGGATAAAGAATCAGTTAGCTAAATACAACAGCGCGGTCGCACGTTTCAGGTGCTGCGACACTAACAAAAAGACCGGGCCTGTGCCACTTGCACAAGAGTTTTCCGGTTTGCGCTGAACCAACCTCTGACGTTTTTTTGGTTGGCTGTACAGAACACCTGAGCGTGACGAGTGGTTTGACCTGTTTGTTTAGAGACTAAAACTAACTCCAATGCCCGGCTAACGCCGGCTGTATTTCTGATTCCGCCCCCCGCCAGGCCTGTGCTGAAAAGGCTAATGGCATACCATGAAAAAAATGTTAATCAATGCAACTCAACCAGAAGAGTTGCGCGTAGCGATGGTCGACGGGCAGCGTCTTTACGATCTAGACATAGAAAATAGAACCCGCATCCAGAAAAAGTCCAACATCTACAAAGCAAAAATCACTCGAGTAGAACCCAGTCTGGAAGCTGCGTTTGTCGACTTTGGTGCAGACCGTCACGGCTTTCTTCCCATGAAAGAAATCGCCAGGGAGTACTTTACCAAGTCACCCAAAGGCCAGGATGGCAAAGTTAAAATCCGCGACGTCGTCAAAGAAGGCACAGAAATTATCGTCCAAGTGGACAAGGAAGAACGAGGCAATAAGGGTGCAGCGCTAACTAGCTTTATCAGCCTCGCCGGTCGCTACATGGTATTGATGCCCAACAACCCTCGCGCCGGAGGAATATCTCGCCGCATAGAAGGCGATGAGCGCAACGAATTACGAGACGCTATGAGCGCCTTGGAAATCCCCGACGGCATGGGCGTCATCGTCCGCACAGCCGGTGTTGGCCGCTCCTCAGAAGAGTTGCAGTGGGACCTGAACTATTTGCTTCAACTTTGGGACACTATCAAGACAGCAAGTGATGAAGAAAAAGCACCTGTGCTCCTGTTCCAAGAGAGCAACGTCATTGTCCGAGCGATTCGGGATTACCTGCGTGATGATATCGATCAGATTCTTATTGATTCAGAAGACGCGTTAAAGCAGGCAACTGACTTCGTCAGTCAGGTGATGCCTCACTACACCAACCGAATTAAGCTTTACGAAGACACTATTCCAATGTTTAACCGGTTTCAGATTGAGAGCCAAATCGAAACCGCATTTCAACGTGAAGTACGCCTGCCGTCAGGCGGGTCTATCGTAATTGATCCCACAGAAGCTCTGATCTCTATCGACATCAACTCTGCCAAGGCAACGCGCGGCAGCGATATTGAAGATACCGCCGTGCAAACTAACCTCGAAGCCGCTGATGAAATAGCGCGACAACTGCGTCTTCGTGACATGGGCGGGCTGGTGGTTATCGATTTCATCGACATGTTGTCATCGAAAAATCAGCGCGCTGTTGAAAATCGTGTTCGCGATGCACTGCTGGTCGATCGAGCGCGAGTTCAGGTAGGTAGAATCTCCCGTTTCGGATTGCTAGAGATGTCGAGGCAAAGACTGCGTCCCTCGCTGGGTGAGACGAGCGCTATAGTGTGTCCGCGCTGCACCGGCCAAGGCAGCATACGCGACACCAAATCACTTGCGCTTTCTATTCTCCGCTTGCTTGAAGAAGAGGCTATAAAAGACCGCAGCGCTGAAGTGCGCGCCATTGTACCGGTCGACGTCGCGGCATATCTGCTCAATGAAAAGCGAGCGGCATTGAGCGAAATTGAGCAGGTCAGCAAGTCGCGAATATTGGTTATCCCCAACCCGAATCTAGACACTCCTCACTTCGATGTTCACCGATTACGTGACGATGAAGTCGATGGCGACCATCAAGCAAGCTATAAAGTCGATATCACAGTCCCCGACGCCGAAGCGGTTAGTGACACACACAGCGCTGCCATACCCATTCAGCAGGCCGTGGTTCAGGCAGTAACGCCTAAAGCAGCTCCCGCGCCAGCTTCCGCACCGGAAACGCCAAAGCCTGCAGCACAAGTGGCCGCGGCAGCAGCACCGGCTGCGGGCCTTATGAAAAGGCTATGGGGCGCCATGTTTGCCGCTCCAGAAGAGGAAGTCGCAGTTGCTCCGGCAACAACACAGGCCAAGCAAGCTGTTACGCAGGAAAATCCGCGCCAGGGCCAAAGACCTCAGAACAACCGCAACCGCAACCGCAATTCTCGAGGAGGCAATGCATCCCGCGGTGAGAGCAATCGCAACCAGGCGCCTGATCGCAGCAATGAAGAACCACGCAGCGAATCGGGAGCCAATAGCGAAGAAAATGCAGGTGGATCAAACCGCGGGTCACAAAACAAGCGCCGTCGTAACGAGAGAACCGACAAGGCGCCCCAGAACACGGCTCCCGAAGCAGCGAACGAAGCTCTGGAACAACAACCTGAAGATGATTTAGGTAATCAGCGTGATGACAAGCCACGAAAGCGACCCAGCGATCAGAAACGCTCCGATCAACCTCGTCGTCGTCGCAGCCGGGGCAAGAGACCTGACACTGCTGATCAGCAAGTTGTGGAGCCCGGTAATGAGGCGATCGCTACACAGCCTACCCCTGAGCCAGAGGCTGTGCGGGAGACAGCGCAGGCCGAGTCTTCTTCGTCAGCTGAAGTAGCAGCGGTCGCGACAGCCACTGCGGCCATCGTGGCGAGCAAAGCGGTAACTGCAGCGACTCAGAGCCAGAGCGGAGACCAGCCGAGCATTGAAGACAGCCCCATCTCGTCAGTACAACCAGAAACAGAAGCGATAGAAACGCCCCCAGAAGCTTTGGTGGAAGAGCCTATTCAAGCCAGAGAAGAACCGGAAAGTACTCCGGAGCCCGAGGCAATCGCAGAGCCCGTTGTGGCAACCGCCGCAGAGGCAATGGTAGAGGCAGCAGTTGCTGAGCCCGTAGCCGAAGCAGCCGAGCCCGTGGCCGAAGCAGCCGAGCCCGTAGCCGAAGCAGCCGAGCCCGTGGCCGAAGCAGCCGAGCCCTTAGCCGAAGCAGCCGAGCCCGTAGCCGAAGCAGCCGAGCCTGTGGCCGAAATTGTCGAGCAATCTCCCGAGCCTGTACCGACAGCACTCACTGGGGATGGTCGCGCGACAAACGATCCCCGGGCAAATCCCAAGCCTATAAAAACCCTGGAGATCGCCACTGAACAGATCAGCTTATTCACTGGAGAAGTTGCTGCTGCAGTTGTCCCCAGCGGTAAGGCTGCAGTTCGCGCCAGCAATGACCCTAGAGATTCTCGATCAAAGGCTGTTACTTCAGAGGCGACGGGCTAAGACTAGACCTGTAAAAGTACTAGATTTTTACGGCACTCGAGGAGCTTTCCTCTTGTGTCCGAAATCAAGAACTGTATAATTCCGCCTGCTTCGCGCGGCGACGCAGGCGGCAAAGTTAGTAGGCAGTAAAGAGATAAGTACAATACGTTTTCCGGTGGGCTGGCTGAGTGGTCGAAAGCGGCGGTCTTGAAAACCGTTGAGGGTTTATCCCCTCCTAAGGTTCGAATCCTTAGCCCACCGCCATACAAACTAAAGGCTCCCATTTTTGGGGGCCTTTTTTTGTGGCTAAATTGCCCAATTTGCTGAATAAAGAAGGCTCAGATAGGCATGGCGACCCAAAATTGATTTCGCTATACTAAGCGGCGAGGATGCTAAAGACACGTTTTTCGGCAATTTAGTACTGGACAGAAATGTGCAATTAAATCAAAGTAGTACGGTGAAACTTTAGTAGTAAGCAACTGTCAAAATACCAAAGGCACCAGATGTTGGTGCGACACACAACGGAGTTAGAGATGGACAACAGTCTACAAAATTCAACAGCGCCGAGTATCGAGGCCGTACTGAGCACCAATAAAGTTCTCAGGAATACCTACATGCTGCTCGGTATGACATTGGTTTTCAGCACCATTACGGCTGGAGTAGCAATGGCTATGAATCTCGGCTCTGGAGCCGCAATGATCATGATGCTAGTTGCTTTCGGACTTCTTTTTGTGGTGAACCGCACTGCCGACAGCTCCAAGGGTATCGTGGCCATCTTTGCTTTTACAGGGCTTCTTGGAGCCTCTCTTGGGCCAATGCTAAACCAATACATGGCAATGTCCGGCGGACCTGAACTGGTGATGCAAGCACTTGGCGGCACAGCCGTGGTCTTCTTCGGTTTGTCCTCCTATGCGCTGACCACTCGCAAGGACTTCTCCTACATGGGAGGGTTCTTAATGGTAGGGCTTCTGGTAGCAGTCGTCGCCATGATAGCTAACATTTTCCTGGCTATTCCCGCGTTGTCTCTCACGATTTCGGCGGCCGTGGTTATGATCATGTCCGGCCTGATCCTGTATGACACAAGTAGAATAATCAACGGCGGTGAGACGAACTACATCCGGGCGACCATGGCTCTGTATCTGGATATTTACAACTTATTTATCCACTTACTGCACTTGCTCACAGCATTTGGTGGGGATGACTAGACAGTTCGGCCTTAAATCCAAAGCCCCGGTTATCACCGGGGCTTTTTGTTTGCGCCCGGGAAAATCATGATTTACTCCCTTTTGGTTTTATCCTCCCCGAGCTCCGGTCAGAGCGCACGTTCGGCGGCTCTGTTTGCGCAAGCGGTTATTGGCCGCGGACACACACTACATCGGGTGTTCTTTATGGATGAAGGCGTCCATGCCGGTTCAAACAATCATGTGATGCCCCAAGACGAAAACAACCCGGTAGATTTGTGGGCGGAGATGTCGGATCAACACAGCGTGGACCTCGTTTTATGTGTTAGCTCTGCAATCAAACGCGGGCTGCTGGATTCTAGCGAGGCCCAGCGTTACGGAAAAGGCTCGTCTACTATTCACCCCGCCTTTGTGATCTCAGGCTTGGGACAATTGGTTGATGCCACCGCTGTTTCCGATCGTCTTGTAACTTTTGGCGGTTGACCTTGAGCGCAGACACTAAAAAGCGTCAACTCGTAGTCATCCGCAGTACTCCGTATGGCAGCACCATGGCTAAATCTTCTTTGGACACAGCTTTGGCCTTCGCTGCGTTTGATCGACCCATAGACGTTTTATTCCTTGGTAAAGGGGTTTTGCAGTTGGTGTCCACACAGGATGGAAAAGCGATAGACAGTAAAACGATTGGGAAACAGATAGCCTCCTTCCCCTTATACGGCATTGAACACTATTATGCGGATGAAGAGGCTCTGCGGCGATTTTCACTCGACGCGAATGATCTACCACCTCAAGTCAGTGCTCTAAACAAAGAAAACATACGCGAGTTAATCGCCTCCCACGACCATGTGCTGGGCTTTTAACGGTGATCCTCCACACTCTAAATGCCGGGCCGGACTCTGAAGCATTCAACCAGTGCCTGCGAACGGCTGCCGGTGAAGACGCGATACTACTTACAGGCGACGCAGTTTACGCGTCGATTCACAATACCATCGCCAGTAATCTACTGGTGGAAAGCGGCGCAGAATTATATGTTCTAGAATCAGATGCGCTGGCGGCAGGAATCCAAACCAAGGTGTGTGAGCCGGCCACTGTGATTGACTACAACGGCTTTGTTGAGCTTAGCGAACGCTTTGCCCGACAGCTAGCGTGGTATTGAGTTGCCTCACACGCTGCCTCCCAACGCATTTGATAGCGAGGGTTTCCTGCGTCAACTGTCGGATTGGGACGTCGCAGTGGCAAATCAAATAGCACTGGGCGAAGGCATACAACTGGGCAGTGATCACTGGGAAGTACTGAATTTATTGCGAGCCTACTACGAGGAATTTGAGGCATCCCCAGCAATGCGACCACTGGTAAAATATTGCGCCTTAAAGCTAGGGTCCAACAAAGGGAAGAGCGTCTATCTGATGTCTCTTTTCCCAGGATCTCCCGCTAAAACTGGCAGTAAGATAGCCGGACTTCCAAAACCTGATAACTGTTTGTAAGCGAAAATGACAAGCCTGGAAACCAGCACACAAAAAACCGACGAACACCTGTTTGCCCAATACGTTCGAATATTGGGGAAGGGGAAAAGCGGAACTCGTTCTTTGACAATGCTCGAAGCGACCGACGCTTTTTCAATGATACTTCGCGGGGAAGCCGAACCGGTTCAAATCGGCGCTTTTTTGATGCTGTTGCGAGTGAAGGAAGAAACCGGGGAAGAGCTTGCCGGGTTCGTCACGGCCTGTCGCGACAATATGTTGGACGGATCAGAGGAACACCAGCTATCGGTTGATCTGGACTGGTCGAGCTACGCCGGGAAAAAACACCAACACCCTTGGTTCGTTTTATCGATGCTACTACTCAATCAGGCGGGACACCGAATTCTTGTTCACGGTGCAGACGGTCACACTCCCGATAGGCTCTACACTGAACAGGCGTTCTTGCAGCTGGGGTTACCAATTGCACTCAATTGGCAACACGTTGATCAACAACTGGCGGAATCACAGCTGAGCTATCTCCCCCTGCGCTACCTGTGTGCGCCGCTGAATGATCTGATTCTGTTGCGTCCTTTATTAGGACTACGATCACCTGTGCATACTCTGACCCGAATGCTGAATCCATGCAGAGCCTCGGCCAGCATTCAGAGTATCTTTCACCCCGCCTATGGAAAGCTACATCGCGAGGCAGACCACATTCTAAACCAACCCAGCGCTCTAGTTTTCAAAGGGGACAGCGGCGAAGTTGAAGTCAAACCACAGGCCGACACCCACTTAATGTATCTAAGAGGCAGGAAATTCACTGAAACATTATTGTCTCGCACGATCGAACAGCGAGTGACCAGGGTAGACGCACCGTCCGTGGAACCACTGCGGGCACTGTGGCGCGGCGAAAACACTGATTCGTATGGCCTGGCTGCGATTTTGGCGACGACGGCTGTTGCACTTACAGCGTTAGATTCGAATCTCAGTTTGGATGCAGCTGGCCAACGAGCACAGCAGCTGTGGGAACACCGAGACCAGACAAGGATTCAGAAATGCCCCTAAGCGCCTTTGATCCTCCCGCATACTCAGCGCTTCTGGATGAGAAATGCGCTGCTGTTAAAACACTGCTGTCACCCTACTCCCCACCGGAACCAGAGGTTTTTGAGTCGAGCCCTGAAGCGTTTAGAATGCGTGCTGAATTTAGGATATGGCACGATGGAGATAATCTCGACTATGTAATGTTTCGTCGCGATGATCCTAAAACCCCAGTGCCAATACACGAGTTTCCTATCGCTTGCGGCACTATTCAAATCTTAATGCCCAAGCTCAAGCAGCGATTACAAAATAGTAAGATACTGCGACAAAAACTTTTCCAAATTGAGTTTTTGAGCACGACCACCTGCGACACACTGGTTACTTTGATTTATCACCGAAAATTGGATGAGGAATGGCTGCAACCTGCGCGTGAACTTGCCCAGGAGTTTGGCGTTCAAGTCATTGGCAGAAGCCGGAAACAAAAAGTTATTGTGGAGCGCGATTATGTCAATGAGTCCCTACATATAGAGGGGATTGACTATCAATATCGACACTATGAGCAAGCGTTTACCCAACCCAATGCCGCTGTAAATATTCGTATGATTGAGTGGGCCTGCCAATGTGCCACCGGATTGCAAGCAGATCTACTTGAGCTTTATTGTGGCAATGGAAATTTCACTCTGCCTCTGTCGAAATATTTCGGCACCGTTATAGCAACAGAGCTCGCTAAGTCCTCCATAAAAGCCGCCAGAGAAAACCTCGCCGCCAATGCGATTAGCAATGTAGAAATGATCAGACTATCGGCGGAAGAAGTGACTGACGCCATGACAGGCGTCAGAGAATTCAGACGGCTTACTGAGCTGCCAAAGCCCCTGAATGACTACGCATTAAACACCGTGTTTGTTGACCCACCCAGAGCGGGATTGGATGAGTTGACGGAGAAAATGGTGGCCGGCTTCGATGCCATCATCTATATATCCTGTAACCCGGAAACACTGGCGCATAATTTAGTCCGCTTGAACCAAACTCACGACATAAAGCGATTCGCTTTGTTCGATCAGTTTCCCTACACCCATCATATGGAATGCGGTGTCTTTCTCAAACGACGTTAGTTACGCTTCCAGCACGAATTAACAGCGAATTCCCAGGGCGTGTAATCCACGGCCCAATACCTCGTCTAAACGGTCTTTATCCTCCGCATTAATTTCGATATGGCGCAGTTCGTGCTCCCTGTACAACTCGCGCCTTAGTAATTTGCTGGAAAGTGCAGCGACCGGCTCGTTGCTGTCCCAACAATCGATATAAACACTGCCTGCCGGCACGTAGAAATCTGCAGACACCTGCTCCGGGGTGGGCAATGCTCGCTGATGTGCGTGTACCAATTGCGCCATGTACAACCAGTTGCAAACCGCTACCTCTAAAGGCTTGGACAAGATATGGCCGTCCACGCCTCGATGGACAGGAACGACGGTCTCGACAGAGTCAAATAAGTCTGCTGGTGGCTCCGTGCTCAGAGTTTCATCCTGAGCAGGATCCTCGCCCGATTGCATAATCAGCTCTCGATGAACAACCGGATGATCGACAATCTCATGGGGCCAGGTAACGTAGTAGGCCCCCGTGTTATCACTCTCCTCCTGCTGTCCGCCCAGGCGCCTGCCGAAATCAGTGAGTTCCCAGCCAAGAATGCTGTGGGCCTGCAGACCGAGTTCGGCTAGTGATCGATTTATCTGTCTGGGATGAAGAGCGCCGTAGTATCGATGCATACCTGCTGCGGTTATTCTTTGGTTGGACTCAATCGCCTGTACTAAAGGATGCTGCTCCAATGTTTTTGGCCAAACAATATAGCGGCCAAACCGCCTGCTATTTTGGTAGCTACCCCCTTCAAATTCGCCCTTATGGGTAAGCGTCCAGTTGTCCCCATGGCGCTCAATCCAGCCATAGTCTTTCAACGTTGCGAACAACTGTTGTGCGGGAATTTCCAGCTCCCGAGCCAGAGCAGAAGTCGACAGTTTTGAATCCTCCTGCGCCATCACTTAATCCGCAAGAGCGACTTGTTTGTAGCGCGTTTTCAACGCCGCATAAACCTGCTCCGAAAAGTCCTCCGCGTTACTATCGAGTTCCGCAAGAAGGTCAACCAGGTGTTCGTTGTCTTCCCGGCCGCCCCACTGCTTAATGTAGCTGCCATCCTTGTAGCCATGGTCCTGCCTGAAGAAGTTTAAAACGTTCTTGCCAACATAAGATCGATACAAACCCTGGAAATCCAGTTCCGCGGCAATCAGTAAATCCCAAAACAGGGAGGGAGAAAAACTCTGCGAGTCCAGGGAATGCAATGCCAGCGCCTCTGTAGATTCAGGCACACCCAAGCCCGAGGGCTGGTGTTGCTCGAGTTCGGTCTGGATTTCGTTGGCAAGCGTCTCTATGGATTTTCCATCTTGAAACAACGCAGACAAACCGAAATGCCAAATGTCGATGGCTTCAAGCTGGACCTGATCTAAATCCGGAACTTGTTTTTTCCACCATTTATAGCCGTGATGCTCAATGAGCTCACCGCACTCTATCCAGATGGCTCGATACCACTCAAAATTCTGATTTACCCAGTCTTCATGAACCCTTGAATTCATGTTTGACTGCATTGTCAGCATATTTATCAATGCCTGCTTCAAGGAAATACCTCAATGACTCGTGCTTTTAAGAAGGGCAGAGCATAGCAGCCGCTGCCACCAAAAAATAGCCAGGCCCATTCTGGGTGCACGCTTAGACGGGCCAGGCAGAAACATTAATCCAAAGAAAGCCAGGAGCGGGGAAGATTGTCTTCCACAAGCTGCGTAATACTGACACTCAGGATTTCGTGCTCCAAACCTACCTCAGTGGCGAACAAAGACTCTTTACTGCTGCGGGAGATAATCATAGCGCCGGGATATTTCTGCCTCAACCCCAAAGATATACGCAGATTGTCCTCTTCTCTGCCTGTACCCAACACGAACACCGTGTTCTCACCTTTAAGCTTTGCCTCGCGCTCCACTCGATCCCATACCTCAGGGTGTGAGATATCGCCTTCAAAGAGCACGCGTTTGTATTCGCCCGAGAAGACCATTTGCTCATCGGCGATGAGCACACGCCGATGTGCGTCAATATCTATAATAATCACCGTATCAAGCTCATCAATGGCGCAGCGTTGAAGCTCTTCCAGCACTGTTTGGCCAAAGCGCCCAAATCCAGCGAGCACCACCACATCCTTCGCACGGGTTTCGCGAAAATGGTGAAGCAGATGACTGCGAACCAACCCCGAGGCGGCAAGATGGTAGGTGTTAAAAGTTTGGCACTGCTGCGCGACGTGGGTGTTTTCCATGGCGCGCATAAAACGCAGATTTTCGCAGTGAATAACCACCCGATCACCAATGCCGGGGAATTGACGGAGCAAAGTGCTCGCAGCTTCATAACTACGCAAACTATTATCGTCCAGCAAAAGAATTTTACGTGCAGAGTTTAAATTTAGTTGCTTGAGAAAATACCGATGTGTGATATCTCCGGTGACCACCGTTGCATGAAAACTCTGGCTAAACTCGCCCACCACCGCGGGATCGGGATTGGAACTTACAACGACGATGGCAACCTTTGAATTCTGTTGCCGTAACGTTCTCAGCGTAATCAGAGCAAGCTCGCCATCACCGACAACAACAATATGGTCCTTCAAGCGACGAAGATACCAGCGCTGTGGTGCTATCGCTCGCAAAACCGTTGCAATCAACGTCCAGGCTGCAAGTATGGGAGAGCCGAAATACGAAGCCCATAAAAGGATGCGCCCTATCAGAGGCCCCCCGTTCGGAGTGCCTAAATCGACACCGCCGACCACAAACAAACTCAAACTGAAGTAGGCTTTGGTGAGGATGCTTGAATCTACAACATCGGGTCGTTCGGTTACGGACACGCCAAGTTCAAAGCCAACGATTGCGCTGAAGAAAAAAAACAGAGCACCCAAAGTACGCCAGGAGAAACCGCTGGAAATAGAAGATTCTTGAAACATGTTCGGAATTTTACTCTATATCAAAGTGAAGTTGTCAATGGAGACGCCGTCTTTCAGGTGCTGGCGCTGCTTTAAGACGCTTTGCAGCAGACTTGATGCTGGCGGGTCTGGCCTGTGAGCTACCACCAAGATCAATGTTATTACACCAGTCTTTACTAGTGTCCATTGATACTGGTGCCGGCAGGGTAGAAAGCACTTCTTCGTAATCGCGCTCAGGCAATAGTTTACTGACAATGTCACGTGCACGAACGGATACTTGCGGCTCTGCTATTCTACCGCGAACGCCCCAGCCAACCCTGTAATCAGAACAGTCGTCGTCCTCATCCGACTCTGGCACGGTAGTAAATGCCACATCTCGAGCAAAACCATAGTGAATAGCCATCATAGATTCCTCGAACAGCATTGCCGTGTCCTCATACTGTGTGAAATATCCGTACAAATCAGAAGCACCATCGGGACCGAAAAAATCACCAATTTCCTCGGGTGTATAATTTGCCTCAACGCTTGTAGCCGGAGACCCCGCAAACAATACCTCTGCGATTCCAAATAGCTCAGAGGAAAGCAGGGGGATCGCATCTGTGAGCTCAGAGGACGCGAGAGGTATATTGACGTTAAACAGTTTCTGAAACGAGGGGATCTGATCAAACAACTCCGGGCGAAACGCATCTGTCGCATGTGCCAACTCGTGAAACAGCAAAGGTGTTGCTAGTTTCACTACGTGATCGAGGGTACGATTTCCATTTTCATCAACATCGTAAAAACGCGGAACAGCTCGCTCATTGTCGGCCACATAGCGCCAAAAATCTCCAAACACTACTGAGTTGGCAAACTCAGCCCGATAATCTTCCTCTGCTGTAATCGATTTACCCTCCTTTGCGGTGCGCCAGAAGTAGTCACCATTTAAATAGATGCTGCCCAAAGCAGACACATAGTAAGAAGGGTTGGTATCCGCATCTATTACGATGCTTGCCATACTGCGGAACAACAGCAATAGATCATCCGGTGCCTCGTAGAGATACTCCTCGAACCGCACAGCCATCCAGTTATGAGACACAATTACCCGCTCCATCACATCATCTACCGTAGGGCTGGACCGCTCCATTCCCACGAGCGGCAATGTGCCAGCGGAACAAGTGTCCCCAATAACGACTGCCGTAGCACAGTGAATCAACGCAGACTTGAACTGCGTGCCCGAACGAGCGGGTCTCCATCTTGCAGCCATGACGACGTTGCGAACATCTTCGTCGCGTACCGAATCTGTGTAGATTAGATCACCATAGGATCGGGAGAGGCGATCGAACAAAACTGCCGCTCCTTTGTATTTTTGATCGCCACTAAATCGTGACCAGCTGGCTACGTCCAAGTGCCCTCTTTTGCCGTCTCCATTAACATCACCCAAAACGCGAGAGGCTCTGTCGTTCAGCAGTTTGCGCAGTTCTTGATCGCTCAGCTCTTCTATGTCGTCTTTAACGTTTTGATAAATTGCCTCGCTGATCAAACTAACCCGAGCATTTTTTTTCAATTGTGCCCCCGTTAATACTGCGTGTAGCTCGCGCTCTACTCGCCTACCGTTTGAATCTTCCCGACCATTGCCATTGAAGTCCATGTCCACGCCACCGCTGGCAGTGACAAGGTAATACGTCTTATTTTTCAGCTTAGCTGTAGGTACTTGAACACCGCCGAGCATGAGCAAACGGCTCTTTGCATCCAATGAGTCCCACAGATCCTGGCCAATGCCTTCTATCACTTCCTCTGGACCAGCGGTGACCAGGCCCTCTACAACTGCGCCATCTTCTCTAAGCGGCTTTATGGAGACAATTGCACCGACCACAGGCCCGACTAACTCAACCTGAAGGCATCCTGAGAGTAGGACCAAGATACAGATAGCGAATATAATACGAATTTTGATCATAATAGAACTTCCCTGTATCGAGTCGTTCGCCAGATATAGAAGCATAACGGGCTATCCGAGCTGACTACCGTCTAGGTATTGTTCAACACTTCGAGCAAGTGCATTTACGTTGTAACCCCCTTCCAGCATGGAAATCATCCGCCCCCCACAGTATCGCTCGGCCTGGTCCCGAATGAGCTGGCCCAACCAATGGTAATCGTCGTCCTCAAGTAACAGACCAGCCAGTGGGTCTTCACGATGAGCGTCGAAACCGGCAGACACCAAGATAAAATCTGGCATATATTGTTGCAAAGCAGGTAGCCAGCTATTTTCAATGGACTGGCGAAAGGAGCTGCTAGCGGTACCTTCGACCAGGGGGGTCAAACAAATGTTGGCGCGTTGAATATCGTCATATCGGCCAGGGTAAAACGGATATTGAAAGCTAGAGCACACTAGTACCTCGGGGCGATCTTTGAATATTTCTACGGTGCCATTGCCGTGATGGACATCGAAATCCAGAATTGCGACTCGCTGCGCTCCCAAAGAGAGTGAGCGTTCTGCAGCCAACGCGATAGAGTTAAAAATACAAAACCCCATTCCTGCTACCGACTCAGCGTGGTGGCCCGGAGGGCGAACCGCACAAAATGCGTTTTTGTACTCTCCTGACCACACCGATTCTATCGCTTGAATTCCGGAACCTGCGGCCAGCTTGGCTGCTCGTAAGCTGTACTTATTCAGTGAGGTATCCGGGTCAATTTGCGCAACGCCCTCTCCGGGTCTTAGCTCGGCCAGCATATTTAGATAGTTGTCCGGATGAACATTTTCAAAATACTGGGACTCGATTTCTTTCGCTTCACGCTTGCATAAGCGTTCGTTCCATTTCGAATTTTCCAGGATTTGAGATATGGCTTGCAGTCTCGCGGGGCTCTCGGGATGCTGCGGCAGCATTAAATGTTTTTCGCAGTCTGTGTGGTTTAGAAAAAGAGTTTTCATTTTTTCGTGTGAGCCATTAGTCATTGCAGCGATTTTCTTACTTTGGAAACTCTGATTAGCAGACAGGGTCGCCACTGCATATTATAGCAGCAGCTTGGCTGAGCGAGCGCTTTACTTTTAATCGCACTATTGGGAACAAGTGTCAGGACTATTCGCCGGATAGAACGCGCATCGGTCAATCCTGCTATTATTTCGATGATGAAATATGCCACTTTGCTTTTACTAATGGCCACCCTAGCCGCGCCGGCAACCGCTGCATTGAGCCTCGCTGAACGGGGCCGCGCTTTTCTTGAGCAGAACCAGAGTAAGGAAGGGGTTATCGTCACCCGGTCGGGGTTACAGTATAAGATCCTGGCGCCGGGAAATGGCAAAAAACCCACCAGTCGCAGCCGAGTAACAATAGATTACCAGGGCAAGCATATCGACAATGCGGTATTCGATAGTACTTTCAATGACGAGCCATCGGTATTAAGCCTGCTACGGGCTATCAAGGGCTGGAAGGAGGGGCTGCCTCTCATTGGCGAGGGTGGGCGTATCGTA
>JBLGAR010000095.1:0-18834 GCA_047612385.1 Cryomorphaceae bacterium
ATGCGGTTAAAGGGCGTTTTTACCAGATCGCGGTTGTTTGCATATTCCTGGGAAGTGAGGCGGCCCGCTTCGCCAGAGTCGGACTGATAGTAGTCCAGGTCAAAGCCGATGCGGATATCATCGAAACCCTCGTAGGAGATGCCAAAATAGCCTGAGTTGACCTCGTAGTCCTCATTGCTGCGTGGACCATCGGCCCCGCGGTGATCAAAGGAGGCCAGGACGCCGACATCGTTTTTAGCCCAGGTCAGCTCATTGTAGGTGCTGTACAGACCGTCGCTCCCGGTTGTCTGGTCGGTTCTGAACGCGTTTTCTGCGCTGGCATCGGCGCGACGCGTCACAAAATTCACTACGGGACCAATTTGCGGTCCGTAGACCAAACCCGCGCCACCACGCACGAACTCGATTCGCTCGACGCGCTGAGCCGCTGGCATGTAGTAGATCGTCGGGTAGCCAAACATATCGGCTGCAAGCGGGACGTTGTTCTGAAAGAACGCAACAAACTCAGACTCGTGCGGGTTACCCAGCCCCCGGTAATTAATGTTGTAAATGCTCGGGATCTTCTGATCCGACACAAACAGGCCAGGCACGCGGGAAAACATTTGGCGCAGGTTTGGTTCGATAAACGCCGGTTGTTCGTCAAGATTTACCACTGTGGTTTTTTTACCCTCAAAGATCCGGCCGTCCAACAGTGAGGGTAGGGTGCCCGTTACCCTGGATCGAGTGGAGGTGGCAAAAACTTCGATAACCTCAATAACTTTGGGTGTTTTACTGTCTTCTGTGCCATGGGCGGCGGTAAGGGGACATAGGGAAAGAGCGACGGCCGCGACGAGTCGGTTGTTGTGCATAAAAGTGTTACACCTAATATAAATAGTAATGAGAATGATTATTATTCTAGTGTAGGTGTGTGGCTGAGTACAACACTGATTGCAAATAAATCCGCTCTGATGTGGCCGTTGGTGGCGCTTAGCGGTTGATGCTATAAATCGCAACCCGACTTCATATGTGACGTCTGGTGCATAGGAATGGAACTACGAAGAAGCGCTACACCGTTCAAATCTTTCAGGTTCGTTGCTTCATGCAAATACAGTGGTTGCTACCTAGCGGTTCTCCGAAGTTTATTTGGGAAGGATCTAATTAACTTGCTCTTCGTGTCATAGAAGAGATCCTCTGCCACGACGTTTCCAACGGATTCGATCATGTTCCTTTGTTATCGGAATTCGATAACACTACCAGCAGCGGCTTTTCTGGGCGAAAGCTCCGGTAGATTTGCGGGACTCACCCTGATCTGTTGTGAGCTGTTGTGCAAAATGCGCTATGGATGTTCGAATTAACGTTAATAAAATCAATCGTTTAAAATCAATCGTTTAAAATCATCCCGCACGATTCATAATGCGGGGGCCGGTGGTTCAAGTCCACCCGTAGCGACTACTTATCTCTGGTGCATCCCATCACATGGTGGCGCTATCTTGCTATCTAGACGAGTTGATTATGCCGCTGCTCCCCTGCATCGAAAAAGAACCCCAAACATCCGCTAATGCCTCAGTGATCTGGCTCCATGGCCTGGGTGCGGATGGTAATGATTTTGCTCCGATCATCCCGGAGTTGAAGCTACCCCTGCAAATGGCGGTTCGCTTTGTGTTTCCCAATGCTCCGTCAATCCCGATCACCATCAATGGTGGTTACGTGATGCCAGCCTGGTATGACATTACGGAAATGGATATTGAGCGTAAGGTCGATGCGGGGCAGTTGATTGAGTCGGCAGAAAAGGTGCGCCTGCTGATCGATCGGGAAATAGATCGGGGGATAGCCAGTGACCGCATTGTATTGGCTGGTTTCTCGCAGGGTGGTGCGGTCGCTTATCAAGCCGCACTGACTCACATGTACCCACTGGCCGGTTTAATGTGCCTCTCGACCTATTTTGCGACCAAGGACACGATTACACCCAACAGTGCCAATAAGCAGATTCCTATAAAGATCTGCCATGGCACCCGGGATCCCATGGTGTCCGTGCAACAGGGTAAGCTAGCCCATGAACGATTAGTGGAAATGGGCTATGCAGTGGACTACAGCGAATACCCCATGGAGCACGCGGTATGTCCGCAAGAAATAGCCGACATATCCAACTGGTTGCAGAAAGTGTTGAGCTAACATCCTAGGTGCCGAGAATGCACTGTTCTGCGCTGACCTTAGATCAGGGTGTGCGCTTGGTGTTTCTCGCGATTTTCTCTTTGGTCGCTATTCGCAGTAAAAATCGTTTGGTTTTTCAGATGTCCCGTTGTAGCAATAGTCCGGCCATCCGTGACGCTGCCATGTTCTGGTAAAGCCCAGGCGCTGGGCAAACTCGGGAAACTTAGCGTCCCGGGTAACTCGCCGAGGGTCATCCGGGCTTAGCCACATAAGGCGAAGGGCGCTAGCGTTTAGCAAGAAAGGCCGATCGATAAACGATTGCAGGTATGTGTCTGTTTCGCCAACTGCCTGAAGGACCCCAAAGAGATAGCTGCTCATGGGTATGCTCGGGGTGTCGGCGATTTCCAGAACGATAGAGCGTATCCGGTTTACGGCGCCTTGATCACGCATGGCATAGACACGACCAAGGTCGTCCCATGCGCCTGCCGTAGTCAGTGCATCGGGGTATCGCGACTTAATGACAGCCGGAAGTTCTTTCCAGCACTCGTAGGACTCCTTGGGTCGTCCCGTGTTTGCCAGATGCACGCACCGTAGCAGGCCTGCTGGCGCAAAGCCTAAAGACGCGCTGCGCTCAATCAACGCCATACCACCATCTACATCACCGAGGTGTATTTTGGCCTGACCTAAATTGAGAAGACCCAAAGCATCCGTGGGATCCAGCAGCAATCCAGCCTCAATCATCGCGGCCCCCGCAGATACGTAGCCGAGTGCAAGGTGATAAAAGCCTCGACGTATCGCGAAAAACGGCTGATTAGGCGCCGCGGCGTACGCGCGTTCTATTGCATCGAAGGAAGCGTCGAAATTCAGGTCGTAGTCATGGAGCAGGGCGCTGACGTAATGCCCCATGGGGACATTACTGTCATTCGCCAGTGCTTGCTTTACGGCAAAGCGGGCCATGCTTATGTGGTTGCCAGAGTCTTGCTGAGGGTCCGTAATGGGTATAAACAGGTGTGATCGCGCCAGCCAGGCCCAGGCGTCGGCGAAATTCGCATCGCGCTCTACCGCTTTGCTCAGAAGATCGATAGCCGTTAGCTTTTCCTGACGTCCAAAGCGTCGGGACATCTCACGGCCCTGTAAGTACAGCTCGTAGGCCTCACGATCATTTGTGAGTAATCGCGCCAGACGACCGGTTGAGGGCTTAGTGGCTGTCGGGCTGAGCTCCTCAGCGATGGATCGGGCGACGGACTCCTGAAATTCAAAAATGTCATTGAGGTCACCATCAAAGGTTTTTGACCATACGTGGTAGCCGTCTGCGACACGAACGAGTTGCGCCGTCACACGCGCTGTGTCGTCCTGCTTGCGCACGGAGCCCTCCAGCAGAAAGTTCACGCGCAGGGCTTTGCCGATTGCTTCAATGCTTTGGTCTCCATCGCGGTAGGCAAAGGAGGATGTGCGTCCCGCGACGCTGAGCCCCTCAACTGTGGCGAGGGCGCCCAGAATTTCTTCGGCGAGACCGTCGGAAAAGTATTGTTGGTTACCCTTGGGGCTCAAATCGGTGAACGGTAGTACGGCAATAGAGTTATCCAGCGCCTTGCTGACGATGGCTGACGGCGCCTTGCGTGGTGATGTCTCATTGGAGATGGGTCCCCAGAGGTTTATCCCCCAAAGAATGAGCCCGCTGGATACTATGATCAGGCAGGCGACCATCACAACTCGCAAGTAACGGAATTGTCCGAGTGTTGTGGATGGTGTCTTTGGATCGATAATGATCGGCTGCACGTTAGCTATCAACCGATAGCCCGTCTTGGGCACGGTCTCTATATGCTCGTGCTGACCGCGTATGTCTCCCAGCGCTTTGCGTAGCAGCGAGATAGCGCGTGATAGGCGCTCTTCACTGCCAAACGGATTCCCCCAGACGGCTTCGATAAGTTGGTCTCGACTGACTACCTCGCCAGCGTGGTCTATTAGCACTCGTAATACGGCGAGCACCTTAGGCTCTACCAAGGTCAGATTCGATTCTCTACTAATACGCATGGACTGAAAGTCCACGTTGTTGACGCCCACTCTAAATCTGTTGCAGATAGGGTCGCTGGCAGTCGGCGAAGCGTCGTTCTGTGCCTGATTATTACTCAAAAATACCGGATTTTGTCAGTCTGGTGGCGCTTGAGATTGGAGCAAAAACCATTTGAATTCAAGGCCTAAGCTAAACCTAAGAAAAAACTAAAGCATCCCTACAGTATTTATGATCGCGTAGGCGCATCTTCGATGTCTCATCAGATGAAGGCTGGTGTACAGCTAACTCTAAGGGGAAAAAAATGCGTCTCAGATTGGATAAAACACGCACATCACTATTACTTAGCGCCGCGACGGTGATCCTGTTACTTGCACCATTGCCACTCAAGGCTGGTGAACTGACTGCCAGCGAAGCGGTCGCTCAGCACGTTGAGATGTCATTCAGTCACTCCCGGGAGGGGTGGCGCAAAACAGGCATCAGTCTGCGCTCGGGGCAGGCCGCCACAATAATAGGTGATGGGGCGGTAAACCTGGGTTTGCCTGTTCCGGTCTCTGCGTCGTTGTTCCTGTGGGCACGTATCGGTGAAGACGGTGATGTATTCAATGTCGCTAGCGATACTTATACCTTTGTCGCCGAAACAGATGGTGAGCTGCATCTTTCGGTGAGGCCAGCGGGCTTTTACTGGACGGATCGTCGCGGGACATTCCCGACTGACTTTGGCGGCGTCCCCCAATATCCCCTGGATGCAAAGGCCGCTGTTTATCTTTGGAGTGGCGCACCCGAGGCGGCGTTAGTTGCTATGGCCGGCACAGATGATGCGCGGTGGCAGTTGGCCTTGAGTCGTCATACGGATACACCACAGCTTCCAGATGAATTTGAGTATCTTTGGTATCTCGGGCAATCAACGGTTTTTGAGACCTACGAAGACGCAGCGCACATAGGGGTACGCGCTACGCCCACTAACGAAGGGGGTATTATTCGTAAGGCTCTGGATATTCCGCTAGATGAAGAGACCTTAGTTTCTTTTGACTGGCTGTATGAGCAACTCCCGGCAAAAGGGCCGGAGACCGAGGCCCAGTATCACGACTATCTGAGTATTGCCTTGGAGTTTGATAACGGGCAGGACCTTACCTGGTTTTGGAGCGGCCATCTTGAAGCGGGCACGGAGTTCACCTGCCCACTGCCATGGTGGGATCAAAGAGAAACCCATGTGGCTGTGCAGTCAGGAGAGGAAGGCCTGGGCGAATGGCATAGCCACACTAGATCGGTGCTGCAGGATTATCAGTCCGCTGTGGGCGGTGAATTGCCGCGACGCATTGTGGGGATATGGGTTATCAACTCGGGCATCTTTGGTGATAAGCCCGGTGAGGCCATCTTTGCCAACATGAAGGTTCGTAACGGTAGCCAGGTCACGGAGGTTTTCGACAGCAAGTAAGGCGTGGCTCGGGCGGCATTACTCAATGTTGATTAATGTCGTCTGTTTCCTTGGTGGTCTTGCGCGCCCAGCGCCGCAAGGTAAGCAGCACCTACACTGACGCTACACCAGCGGTCGTCACCGTGTCTTGCGAGGATTCAAGCACCCCAGAGTTACCCATCAGCAGAATGCCTAGGCCTGTGGGCAAGGCACCCGCAACTATCGCTGCGGGTTCGGTCTGTGAACGGGGCATAGTAGTTTAATCAGCTCTAATACGTAGGGATGATTTCCCGCTCGAGTTGTCGGACACTAGGGATCTTGAATTCGCCACCAATTTACACACATTGATTTAGGTACTTAAACATGCTGAAACTTCATTTTGCTCCCAATTCCCGCGCCGGAAGAGTCCTCTGGCTCCTGGAAGAGTTGGAGCTCCCCTACGAATTAAACCGCATGAATTTTCATCCAAAGGATCTGAAGTCAGACGATCATCGCGCCCGGCACCCCTTGGGTAGGGTTCCGGTTCTGGACGACGGTGACGTGAGTATCTACGAGTCAGGTGCGATCGTTGAATACATTCTTGAAAGACATAAGAACGGTGGTTTAAAGCCCAGCGTCGATTCGCCAACGTTTCCTGCCTACCTGCAATGGTTCCATTATTGCGAGGGTATGATCATGCCGCCCATGAACACCATTGTCGTTCACACGATACTGCTCCCCGAGGAGCGGCGAGATGCGAATGTCCTTGCTCAGGCTCAGCGCCTTCTTAGTCGAGCGCTTGCGCCTATAGAGGAAGCACTTGAGGGTAAGGATTACTTGATTGGCGGCTTCTCGGCAGCGGACATTATGTTAGGCCATGCTTGCTTTATGAGTAATCGCCTGGGCTGTGTCGGCGACGATATGCTAAATATCAAGGCTTACGTTGCGAGGATTGCCGCGAGACCAGCATTTGATAAAGCCATCAATGCCTAGAGATCGCAGTTACCGCAAATACCGCAGTTTACAAGTATCGGGGAGGCTGCGAAGCAGCCCCATGAGCACAGGAGAGCAACATACAGTGCTTCTCATTTGCTCCTTAAAGGTGTAAACATCGAGTTCTAATAAAAACTCGTGCCGCTCGAAAAGAATCACCTGCGGCCATAGTGTAGGGGGAGCTCATTTTGAAACCCACCGATACTGACGACCCGGAATACTTCCACAAAGTCGTCGATTGCCAATATGGATGCCCTGCGCATACCCCGGTACCGGAGTACATCCGCCTCATCGCAGCGGGTCGTTACACTGATGCCTATATGGTCAATTGGGAGTCGAACGTCTTCCCCGGTGTCTTGGGCCGTACCTGTGATCGTCCCTGCGAGCCGGTGTGCCGTCGTGGTCGCGTAGAGGATGAACCCGTAGCTATTTGTCGATTGAAGCGAGTCGCGGCTGATTTTAAGGGCAACATCGAAGACCGCTTACCAGTAATCCCAGATATCAAAAACGGCAAACGGATCGCTCTCATCGGCGCTGGCCCGGCGTCACTCACCGTCGCCCGGGACCTGGCCCCCCTGGGCTATAGCATGGACCTCTACGACGATCAGCCTCTGGGCGGCGGTTTTATGCGCAGCCAGATTCCGAGCTTCCGACTGCCAGTGGAGGTCCTAGAGGAAGAGGTCGATGTCATTTTAAATATGGGGATCACCACCCATTTTGAAACCTATGTAGACAGTCTCAAATCGATCCTCGACAAATCCTACGATGCCGTCTTTGTCGGCACCGGCGCTCCCCGGGGCAGTGACTTGGATGTCCCCGGTCGCGTCGAGTGTGAGGCACATATTCATGTCGGCATCGACTGGTTGTCGTCGGTCGCTTTCGAGCACATCAGCAGCATTGGCAAAAATGTCATTGTTCTTGGCGGTGGAAACACGGCCATGGATTGTTGCAGAACGGCCCGGCGTCTAGGCGGTGAGCACGTAAAAGTCGTGGTCCGTTCCGAGTTCGCAAAAATGAAAGCCTCACCCTGGGAGATAGATGACGCCTTGGCCGAGGACATTCCGGTCTTCAATAACCACGTGCCCAAGGCCTTTGTACACGAGCAGGGTGTACTCAAAGGAATGAGCTTCGACAGGGTAGACGTTGTCTACGACGAAAAGGGCAAACGAAGCCTGGTACCCACGGGCGAAGAAGTCTTTTTTGAGGCTGACGATGTGCTTGTGGCGATCGGTCAGGACAACTCTTTTCCGTGGATTGAAAGAGACATCGGGATCGAGTTCGGTAAGTGGGACATACCGGTTCTGGAGAAGGAAACATTCCAGAGCACCTTGTCACATGTGTTTTTTGGTGGCGACGCCGCCTTTGGCCCGGAGAACATCATTACCGCTGTTGCCCACGGACATCAGGCGGCAATTTCTATAGACCTCCTCCTCAGCGGAGAGAGTATCAATGATCGCCCGCCGGCCACCGTCAATCTGGTCAGTCAGAAAATGGGTGTTCATGAGTGGAGCTACGACAGTCAAATCAGCATTGAGGATCGCTTCAAGGTTCCTCATGCGGATAAGGAGTTGGCACTCAAGGATCGCAAAGTAGAAGTTGAGCTAGGGTTCGCCAGAGAAGTGGCCTACAAAGAAGCTATGCGCTGCCTCAACTGTGATGTTCAGACGGTGTTTACGACCTCCAAATGTATCGAGTGCGATGCCTGCGTGGATATCTGTCCCACTGCCTGTATCAACTTTCTCGACAATGCGGAGGAGCAGCCGCTGCGCAGTTCTCTGCGAATGCCTGCTACTAATCTCGCTCAGGATCTCTATGTGTCAGAGCTGCTTCCGCAGACCGGGCGGATTATGGCCAAGGACGAGGATGTCTGCCTGCACTGCGGTCTTTGCGCAGAACGCTGTCCTACCGGTGCCTGGGATATGCAGCGATTCTTTTATTCAGTGACTAAGGCGGGCAGCGCATGCAATTAAAAAGCGCAATAAACGACTTTGTTATCAAGTTTGCCAACGTTAATGGCACAGGCTCGGCTAGTGCCAATGGCATGTTCGCCAAGGCTATTTTTCGTATGGGCATTCCCGTAAGCCCGCGCAACATCTTTCCCTCAAACATTCAGGGCATGCCAACCTGGTACGAAGTGCGCGTCAGTCAGGACGGTTATCTAGGGCGCCGCGGCGGCATAGACATGATGGTCTGCGTGAATCCGCAGAGCATGAGCCGCGACGTGGCTGAGGTTTCTCCCGGTGGGTATTTCGTCTATGACTCAACCAAACCCCTGGACCTTCGTTTACATCGCGATGACGTTGAGTTCATCGGCATACCCTTTACTGAGATCTGCCTGCATGAATATAGCGATGCGCGGCAGCGGCTGTTGTTTAAGAATGTGATCTACGTGGGGGCCCTCGCCGCACTACTGGATATCGACTTCACCATTCTTAAAGACCTTGTAGAAGATCAGTTCAAGGGCAAAGAAAAACTCGTCGCTCCCAATATTTATGCCCTGGAACTTGGCTACCAATATGCCAACGAGCATTTTGATTGCCCGCTGGGCATCCGCCTCGAAATGGGGCGCGAGGTCGCCAAGCACATCAGTGACTTCGATCAGATATTGATGGATGGAAATACCGCCGCGGCACTGGGCGCTGTTTACGCCGGCGCCACGGTGGCGGCCTGGTATCCCATCACGCCATCGACGTCGGTGATCGAGGCATTCGATCGCTATTGTCAGCGCTTGCGCATCGATCCGGGCACCGGCAAGAAGAACTACGCCATTGTGCAGGCAGAGGACGAACTTGCTGCCATCGGTATGGTTATCGGTGCCAATTGGAATGGTGCACGGGCTTTTACCTCAACGAGTGGTCCGGGTCTTTCTTTGATGAGTGAGTTTCTAGGTTTGGCCTATTTTGCGGAAGTCCCGGCAGTGCTTATCGATGTACAGCGAGCGGGCCCGTCTACGGGCATGCCCACTCGGACCCAGCAATCAGACATTCTGGCGGCGGCTTATGCTTCTCATGGAGACACGAAACACGTACTGCTTTTCCCGGCTACTCCTGCTGAATGCTTTGAGTTAACAATCAAGTCCTTCGATCTGGCGGAGCGTCTGCAAACACCCATCATCATCATGAGTGATCTGGATCTTGGCATGAACGAATGGATGTCGCCGCCACTGGAGTTTGATGATGAGCATCGTTATGACCGGGGCAAGGTTCTCGATGGCGGTGCCCTGGAAGCGATGACCGAACGTTTCGGCCGCTACCTGGATGTCGACGGCGACGGTATTCCCTATCGTACCTATCCCGGGGCGCACCCGGAAAAGGGCGCTTACTTTACCCGGGGGTCGTCCCGGGACGAGTACGCCGCGTATACGGAGGACGGTCAAGCCTACGTACGGAACATGGATCGTCTGCTGAAGAAATTCGAGACCGCCAAAACCTTGGTGCCGGATGCCAAAATCAAGAAGGCTGCGGTACACACCGATTATGGGGTCATGTTTTTCGGAACCACGGCATCACCTGCCTATGAAGCAACGGAGATGCTCGAAAAAGAAAATATTCCGCTAAACACCTGTCGTATCCGGTCTTTTCCTTTCAACGGTGAAGTAGAGCAGTTCATACAAGAGCATAAACAGATATTCGTCATAGAGCAGAATCGCGACGGTCAGATGCGACGCCTTTTGATCAATGAAACCGCCGTAGTGGCGAAGGCGAAGTTGGTGTCCGTGCTGGAGTACGACGGCCTGCCAATTACCGCGCGGAAGATTGCTGCGGTCATGCGCAGCCATTTCAACAGCGCCAATGTAACTGCCATCAAGAGCGAGGGTAAGCTCGAGGAGCTGAGCCAATGACGTTTATCAAGCCAGAGTTTCGACACCCGAATGCGCCGAAAAATAATCTGGGAAGGACCCGGAAAGACTATGAGGGCGGTTTATCTACGCTGTGTGCGGGCTGTGGTCACGACTCTATTAGTGCCTCGATCATCGATGCCTGCTTCGAGCTAAACATCGAGCCTCACCGAGTGGCCAAGCTCTCCGGGATCGGTTGCTCCTCTAAAACGCCGGCCTACTTTCTCTCAGGTTCGCACAGCTTCAACAGTGTGCATGGACGAATGCCATCGGTCGCCACTGGGGCCAACATGGCTAATCGTGATCTTATCTATCTCGGCGTCTCTGGCGATGGCGATACCGCCTCTATTGGCATGGGACAATTTGCACACGTGGTGCGGCGCAACCTCAATATGGTTTACATCGTAGAGAACAACGGCTGCTACGGACTTACCAAGGGGCAAGATTCGGCCACCATGGATACGGGCTCTCAGAGTAAGAAGGGTCAGGTGAATATCTACTCACCCATCGACCTGGCTCGGGTGGCGATCGAAATTGGTGCCAGCTTTGTGGGCCGCAGTTTCTCCGGCGACCGGGAGCAGCTGGTGCCCTTACTAAAAGCGGCCATAAGCCACCGGGGATTCGCACTACTTGATGTGATTTCGCCCTGCGTGACCTTCAACAACCATGAAGGGTCTACCAAAAGTTATGCCCACACGCGGGAGCACGTTGAACCCATGCCTATTGATTTTGTGCCCATGCGTCAGGAGATCACCGCAAACTACGAATCAGGAGCAACGCATGATGTCTGTATGCACGACGGTTCGGTGGTACGCCTGCACAAGGCCAACGACGAGTACGACATAGAGGATCGCCAGTCAGCGCTTCAGGCCATTGCCCAGCACTCAAGTGCCGGAGGCATACTGACGGGGCTTTTGTACATCAATCGAGATGGCGAAGAACTCCACGATGCACTGGGCACGGCGCGTAGGCCGCTGAACACCTTGGCCCAGAAGGAGCTTTGTCCCGGATCGAGGTTCCTCGATAGCATCAACGATGGCCTGCGCTGATTGTTTTGCAGCAGAAGGGGGCTCCCACAGGGGTGCTGCCTCCCGCGTTTGACTCGGAGCTTTTGCGCGACTGCGCGCTATCGGTCCTCCAGATGGTAAAAGGTCGCCTCAGCGATGGTGCCTTTGCAGGTTATTAAAAATGCTTCCATGTGACCCTGTTCCAGATGAACATGGTGGGCGTCAATCGATTCCCAGGCTTGAATAAAAACGAAGTGAGTCGGATCGCTTGCATCTACGAACATGTCGTAGCGCAAACACCCCGGCTCAGAGCGTGTGGGACTCAACAATTTGTCGAGCTCTGCCCCGACGAATTCTTCGTGTCCGGGCTTGGCGCGAACGTGAACAATGACGGTGGTCTCAGACATTCGGATCTCCATTCAACGGGATGCGGTTGTGAGCATGTAATAAGTCGCGTGTCGTCGACGTAGGTTGGAACTCTGGCGAAATTTACCATAGACGTCGTAGCCTTGGCATCGTGGCTGATTTTTGATCGCAGAAAATGCAATGTAGTAGATAACAAAGACACTCAGTGGATTTCGAAATACCCACAGACCTCAGTGCGTTCCTCGTCGAGGTAGATCAGTTTATAGAAGATAAGATCAAGTTCTTGAAGAATATGGACGACCATCCCCGTCTATCCCTCACTTCTACCGGCAAGGTGGTCTATACCCTGAAGACGCCTTACCGGGACGGAATGACCGAGCTAGCATTCGATCCCGTGGACTTCATTGCGCGATTGGCGGCCCTCGTGCCAAAGCCGAGAGTAAATCTCACGCGATTCCATGGCGTCCTCGCTCCGAACCATCGCTGGCGAGGACTGGTCACGCCAGCCAAACGCGGTAAAGGTGTGTCTATGTCTAAAGCGGAAGTCGGCACACCCGCCAGTGCTACTTTGGCTTTGAACTCAGGTGAATGATTGCGTCTTGGTCTTCTCATCGCTTCTCTCCAGACCACCGGGCTCATGATGGCGGAAAGCACTTAACTCAGTCCAATACCTGTACAGGCTATGGGGTCCATCTCTTATCTAGCCATGATGATCCAACCTTTATACACACCCGTATTAAAATTGTAGTTCGCCGTAAAACGCGGGCTTTTGGTCAATTTAATATTGCATTTAGTGTGTGGATGTAGCCTTGGAGGCTGACCTGAAATTAGGTTTACAGTTGACTAACCGGGTGGTGGTAAATGCTAGTCATTTATTGGCTTATACCGCGACATAAAAAAGCACATCATGAAGGGTTTAGATATGAGCAATAATTTAGTTTCCGGCGATTATGTCGGTATGTCCTTTTGGTTGATTTCTATGGCTCTAGTTGCTGCCACGGCTTTCTTCTTCCTTGAGCGCGATCGTGTCGCGGGAAAGTGGAAGACTTCTTTGACAGTTTCTGGTCTTGTGACATTAATCGCAGCAGTTCACTACTTTTATATGCGTGATGTATGGGTTTCTACTGGAGCGTCTCCAACTGAATTCCGTTATATCGACTGGTTTCTCACGGTGCCATTACTAATGGCTGAGTTCTACTTGATTATGTCGGCAGTCGGCAAGGTCCCGGCGCGTGTTTTCTGGAACCTTCTAGGCGGCACAACCGCCATGTTGATTTTCGGTTACATGGGCGAATCAGGCATCATGGGCGCGCTTCCGGCCTTTGTTCTATCAATGGCGGCATGGTTATACGTAATTTGGTACATCATCAAGGGTGAAGCAAGCCAAGTTAATGCGAGCCTAGCCAATGTTAATGTCCAAAAAGCGTACAAGACAATGACTCTGTTGGTCACTGTCGGTTGGGCGATTTATCCATTGGGCTATTTTATGGGCTATCTAGGTGGTGGAGCCGATCCAGGAACTATGAACCTTATCTACAACCTAGCCGACTTTTGGAACAAGATCGCATTTGGCGTGGTTATCTGGGCAGCTGCGGTAGCTGATTCAGACGCAGTAGCTGATTCAGACGCATAAGTATTAGTTGAAAGAAACGTTAAAAGGGCCAGTTCGCTGGCTCTTTTTTCTTCGCATTACAAAGAATAACAATAAAAGCTACCAATACGGGCAGTGACATAAAATGGTAAAAAGGGAACTAACAACGTCCCCAATAAACATAGCTGCATCTGGGTTAGACGGGTTACAAGAGCTTGATGCCCTGTACCTGCGAGAAATGCCGCATCCGCAAAGCAGCCTTACTGCAGCGGCAACCTACCACTTTAAAAATTCAGGTAAGTCCTTTAGGGCGCAATTAGCGCTGACTAGTGGAATCTCCCTGGGTTTAAATTCAAATGATAATTTACATTGGGCGGCAGCCTGCGAGCTGCTGCACAACGCTTCTCTTATTCATGACGATATCAGCGATGCCAGCACCCACAGACGGGGGCAACAAAGTATCCACCAGTATTTCGGTTCAGATATGGCGCTGTGTTTGGGTGATTGGATGGTGGCCAAAGCCTTTGAGCTCGCCGCTCGCAATACCTATTGTGGCGGCGCGTTAGCGGCTCTATTAGCTCAGGCGATGCAGGAAACCTGCACTGGCCAAATCGCTGATATCACCCAGCGTGAGTGTGCTGATTTAGATGAATGGCAGAGGATTGCCAAAGGCAAAACTGCGCCACTATTAATAGCACCCATCAAAGGCGCTGCGATTGCTGCGGGGCTCAATGCAGAATTAACCTCATTGGAAACATTGGTTGGTTTCTGTGGTCTAGCCTATCAGGGACGCAATGACATAGATGACATAATTCCCTCAAGCCATAGGTCAAGTGATCTGGATGGCCGAAAACCAAATTTGGCGATATGCCTGTTTGCCAGTGATGGCGTTGGCCGTGAGGACTTTAATCGTTGGTACCGTTCAAATGATTTGAGTGAGTTGACTCACTGGCAGCGCAGAATAGCCTCGAGCAGTGTAATCCTGCAGGCTAATCAGTCTGTTGATTTTTGGCTTGCTCAGGCAGAATCATTTGTGACCAGCCTACCCCGTCAATTGCGGCCAGTGGCCCAAGGCTTAGTCAGCTCTGTGAAACAGAACGCAACCCTTAAGCGTGAAGGTCTAATCGCTTGACCTCGAAAACATTTGGACAGGGCAAGAAAGTGATTATCATCGGCGCAGGCTTTGCCGGAATCGCCACTGCGTTGAGACTCAAAGCCATAGGATACGATGTAACATTGCTAGAGCGACTCGACAGTCTGGGCGGCAGGGCACAGGTATTTGAGCGAGGCGGCTATAGACATGATGCTGGGCCAACTGTCATTACAGCGCCTTTTCTGTTTGATGAGCTGTTTGAGTTGTTCAATGAAAAGCTGTCTGATCACCTGGACTTCGTTCCTCTTGATCCTTTTTATCGATTTCATTTCGCCGATGGCAGTCAATTTGATTATCGCGCAAGCATTGAAGACACATTAACTGAGATACGTCGCTTTAATCCCGACGATGCAGATGGCTATCTAAAGCTCCTAGAAAAATCTAAAAACATCTATGATGTTGGGTTTAAGCAACTGGTCCACCGCCCATTTACGCGGGTCTGGGACATGGTTAAACAAATACCGGCCTTACTTATGCTTAAGTGCTATAAAAGCGTGTCACAGATGGTTAATAGCCATCTTAAGCATCCTCTTATTCGCCAAGCATTTTCAATTCATCCCTTGTTGGTCGGCGGAAACCCCTTTAAAACAACGGCAATTTACACTCTGATTCACTATTTAGAGCGTCGCTGGGGTGTGTTTTTCTGTATGGGCGGTACTGGAAAATTGGTTGATGAGTTGGGTGCTTTAATGCAACGACATGGCATTCAAATTCAGCTCAATACCGATGTGGATGAAATTGTAGTCAAAAACAAACAAGCCACAGGTGTGCGCACAAGTTCAGGGGCAATATTAAATGCAGATCTCGTCGTTTTTGGTGGTGATCCTGAAACCTGTTACGAGTATCTGCTACCTAAGAAAAAAACTTACCGGCCAAGTATAAAAAAACAATACAGTATGGGGCTGTATGTCCTCTACTTTGGCACTAAAAAGCTCTACCCAGATGTTGCTCATCACAGCATTTGGATGGGCCCACGCTTCAAAGAGCTGTTAACTGAGATTTTTGATCGCAAGGCAATGAGTGAAGACTTTTCACTCTATGTCCATCGTCCAACCGCGACGGATAAAAGCTTTGCTCCGGATAACTGCGAGTCTTTTTACGTGCTTTGCCCAGTACCCAATTTACAGGGTGGTCTCGACTGGGATAAAGAAGGCCCAGTACTGCGTGACAGAATCGTTAGCGCACTGGAAGAGACCATACTTCCAGAGCTTTCATCCGTAATCGAAGAGGTTTTTTGGATGACGCCAGAAGACTTTGCCAAAGATTATCGCTCAATGCATGGCGCGGGATTTTCGATTGAACCACGACTAACGCAGTCCGCATGGTTTAGATTTCATAATCGCGATAGAGATGTATCGAATCTCTATTTTGTTGGGGCAGGCACTCATCCCGGCGCGGGATTACCCGGCGTGGTCAGCTCCGCTAAAGTGGTGGAAGAATTGCTGACGGGTGAAGAAGTGGGCTCTGGTGGGTAAGTAATGCAAGCACTTCAGCCCCAACAGACTATGGCCAAACATGGCCAATCATTTTATTGGGCTAGTATTTTTCTCGGCCCGCAAGTGGCCGACCGCGCTGCTCGTCTTTATCAATTTTGTCGATTTGTAGACGACCTGGCTGATGGCGACCTTCCTGACCGACAGGAATCTTTAGTCGATATACGCGCTCGACTCGCTAGAATAAAAGTTAGTGCCGGGCCGGAAATAGAATCCTTTATCGAGCTTGCCAAAGAAACTGACATACCCCTCCAAGCTGCCCAAGAATTACTTGACGGAATGCTATCTGATCAAAAGCCGGTAGCCTTTTTAGACGAGAGAGCACTCCTGCGTTACTGCCATGCTGTCGCAGGAACCGTTGGCTTAATGATGTGCAGAGTTCTCAACTGTGAACACTCGCGTGCTGATCAGTTTGCTATCGATCTTGGCGTTGCTATGCAACTAACTAACATTGCCCGAGATGTACTTGATGATGCAAAAATGGGTCGTCGCTATTTGCCGGAAACTTGGATTAATCTTGATGCTGCGATGCTGGCCAACCCGAATGAAGAGCAGCGTGAAGCAGGTATCGTTGCCATACAAAAACTACTTGATCTTGCAGAGAGATACTACCAAAGCGCGATGCTCGGTATCCAGCTATTACCTCTGCGATCAAGGCTATCGATCACTATAGCATTGAGAGTTTATAGACAAATTGGCATAAAACTTCAACATAACCATATGGCCTGGTGGCAGGGTCGCACAGTAGTAGGCAAAGCCAGCAAAGTCTGGTTGAGTTTTAAAAGCCTCTTTGATCTTATTCCAGTAAGAGTTCCTGGTCATCGACATCAGTTACATAGGCATTTGCAAGGATTATCCGGTGTCGACGCCAGTTGATATCGCCATTATCGGCGGCGGTAACGCAGGTATTAGCCTAGCGGCTGCATTGGCTCTACACGATTCTCCGCTGCGAACCGTTGTCATTGAACCCAGCCTGCCACAACAGCGAGACTGTAGTTGGGCGCTCTGGGCAAATCCCAAACAGAGTGCCGAGCTGAAATTCGCGATTAAAGGCCAATGGCGACGCTGGCAAGTAATAGATCACAGTGGTGCAGTTAAGCATCACAGCAGTACGTACAGCTATATTAGCCTCAGCGCGGCAGCCTATATTGAAGAGCGTGAAGCCTCCCTCGACGATAAAATTGATCTAGTCCGCGAAAAAGTGGTGTCGGTGGATAGCGATTTAACGGGTGGCTTAGTGACCACCGACCAACAGAGCTTTTTGGCCAACCACATATTCGATAGTCGACCTCCTAAAATGGCCGACACTAGTTTGCGACAACATTTTTTGGGCTGGGAAATAAAAACCAGCAAACCCATAGATGATGCGGATATCGCCACCCTCATGGACTTTAGGGTTGATCAATCCCGCGGGTTGCATTTTATTTACGTACTACCCTTTAGCGACCGACATCTGCTCATCGAATCCACATTAATTTCAAGCAGCTTGGAAGATAAACAATGGTATCGCGATGCCCTTAACCAATGGCTATCTGAGCGTGAGATCAAAATAGAATCAACTGTCATGGAAGAATATGGTGTTATCCCTATGGATGTTGTGCAAGCACAGCAATACAGTACACCGAAAATAGGCGCTGCTAGCGGTGCAGTGCGGCGTTCGTCGGGCTACGCGTTTAATCATATTCAACAACAGACTAGCGAACTCGCAGCGGGCATCGCCAAGGGAAACTTTGACGTACCTTTGGCGATTAGTAATAGGTTAACCGCCATGGACACCATTTTTAATGGTGTGTTGGCTAATAACCCGCACCTTGGGCCGGAGCTTTTTATACGCACCGCCAAGGCTTTAAACGGCGATCAATTTGCCCGTTTCATGCTCGGTAAAGCTAGTCTATGGGATTGGCTTAGAGTGATATTTGCGATGCCAAAAATACCTTTCATAAGGCAATTTTTCCGTGGTTAGTACCGTGCCTTTAAACCCAATAAGCTACGTAGCTATCGCAGCGATACTGCTGGTTGGCGTCCCTCATGGTGGACTTGATGGTGCCGTAGCTCGACGCTCAGGTTGGCCTCAGCATCCAACTGCATGGCTTAGTTTTCATGCCGTCTATATTGGCCTTGCGGCATTGGTGGCGTGGCTGTGGTGGCTGGCACCTCTTACCAGCTTGATTGTATTTTTAGGAATTTCGGCATTCCACTTTGGCAGCAGTGATATTTGCCACATTGAGTCCCCCAACCACCCCAGAGCATGGCCAGCACTGATGGCTAATGCAGGATTGGTGACTATAGCCATACCCACTTTCCAGGCAGGCACGGTGGAGCCTCTATTTACAGTATTAGTGGGTTTTGAAAACAGTATATGGTTACTGGCCCAGATTCAAAATCTTTTCTTACCCTGGATGTTGACGGTGTTTGGCTTTGTGATCTACGCCCTTTGGTTTCCTCAGTGGCGTGTTGTGCTGGCCAATCTGTTAGTCCTTATTACTCTCGCCTATAGCTTGCCGCCGCTGGTTAGTTTCGCCTTATATTTCTGTTGTTGGCACAGCCGCAGGCATTTACAGCGCACCTGGCGCAGCCTACCTATCGATCACCGTCGACGCTGTGGACGTGAAGCCTTGCTTTATAGCCTTATGGCTTATAGTGCGGGGGCTCTGTTTTTACTGTGGTACAAATCCCAAGGATTAGAACCCTTTTCTGAGCTGTCTCCAGCAATCATCCAGTTGACCTTTATTGGTCTAGCCGCACTTACTGTGCCGCATATGTTGCTGGTAGATTTCTTTGATAAAGTTCCGCTGTCACCAAGTCACCCTCAGTCGACCACTATCAGAGATTATAAAGATGTCTGATATTATCCGCCGT
>JBLGAR010000096.1:0-18218 GCA_047612385.1 Cryomorphaceae bacterium
TGGTCAATGGGCAAGTAAAGGTCGACGAGTGGTCGCAGACATCGGTAAAGGGTATTTACGCTGTTGGTGATATGACCCAGCCACCTTGGTTAGCCCACAAAGCAAGCCACGAGGCAGTGATCTGTGTTGAGAAAATCGCCGGCCTGGAAGACGTAGAACCGTTAGATCCACGGGCGGTGCCGGGCTGTACTTACAGTTCGCCGCAGATAGCCAGCGTCGGTATGACCGAACAACAGGCGATTGATGCAGGTATCAATGTTCGTGTGGGTCGTTTCGATCTAACGGGCCTGGGGAAAGCCCAGGCGATCGGTGATACCGAAGGCTTTGTGAAAACCGTATTTGATGCGGATACCGGAGCGTTAGTCGGTGGGCACATGATAGGCCCCGAGGTTACCGAACTTATACAGGGCTTTGTGATTGCCCAGAAACTGGAGACCACCGAAGACGAGTTGATGCACACTGTGTTTGCGCATCCTACCCTGTCAGAGGCGATGCATGAATCGGTACTGGACTCTATGGATCAGGCCATTCACTCCTAAACAATGAAACATATCCAATGGAGACATTATTAATGAGTAATCAGGTACCTATAGCTGAAGGTCTTTTTACCTGGCCTTCGAACAACCCGGCACTGTTGGGTAGCCGCTGCAAGAACTGCGGCATAGTCGCTTTTCCCATGTCTGACTCCTGTCTCGCCTGCTCTGGGCAAGATATGGAGGAGGAAGCCCTGGCGAACCGCGGGACACTGTGGACCTGGACTGTTCAACAGTTTATGCCCAAAACGCCCTACAACAGCGGTGAGACCCCCGAGACCTTTAAGCCTTACGGGGTAGGTTATTTGGAGTTGCCTGGCGGCGTTCGCGTTGAGGGGCGATTAACTGAAAATGACCCTGAGAAAATTAAGATTGGCATGGAGATGGACGTGGTCTTTGAGCCGTTTCGCACCGAAGACAATGGCGACGAAGTGATTAACTTCTTTTTTAAACCCGTAAGCTAAACCTACGCTTTTAACTTTAAAAGACAGCGCGAGAAATCATTATGGATGTAGCAATAGTTGGAATTGGTATTCACCCTTTTGGTAGAACACCTTCAAAAACAGGTCTGCAACAGGGCGCCCACGCCGCAAGATTGGCACTTAAAGACGCCGACATAGAGTGGAAGGACATTCAGTTTGCTTTCGGCGGCAGCCATAGCTCGGGAACCGCAGATTCCCTCGTCAGTGAGTTGGGACTGACTGGGCTCCCTTTTATCAATGTCGCAAACGGTTGCGCGACTGGCGGCAGTTCTCTTATTAGTGCCTACAGCGCGATCAAATCGGGTCAGCATGACCTGGGCCTGGTTGCCGGATTTGATAAGCACGACCGCGGAGCATTCAATGCCAACCCGAAAGACATGGGTCTTGGACAATGGTATGGAGAAGCCGGGTTGATGATGACCACGCAGTTTTTTGCGATGAAAATTCAAAAGTATATGCACGATTATGGTATCTCGAAAAACACCTTGGCTAAGGTGTCTGAAAAGGCGTTTATCAATGGTTCTCTCAACCCCAATGCGTGGCGAAGAGAACCTGTTGGTGTAGAGGAAATCGCTAATTCCATGATGGTGAATAACCCACTCACCAAATACATGTTTTGCTCTCCCTCTGAAGGTGGCGTGGCCTTGGTCCTGTGTCGTGCGGATCATGCCAAGCGTTACACCAAGACACCAGTGTACTTAAAGTCAGCGGTGATGAAATCTCGCCGCTTCGGCTCCTTCGAAGTGTTCGCTCCTAGTCAGGCGTTAGAGCAAGTCCCTGGCCCTACCGTTGATGCGTCAAAGGCGGCGTTCGAAATGGCTGGCGTAGGACCCAAAGACATGGATGTTATGCAGCTTCAGGATACTGAAGTAGGCGCAGAAATTATGCACATGTCGGAAAACGGGTTTTGCGAGGACGGTGAGCAGGAGCATTTGATTCAATCCGGTGCGACTCATATCAATGGTCCGATGCCGGTAAACACCGATGGCGGGTGTCTGGCCAATGGCGAGCCGATAGGGGCTTCGGGGCTACGACAAGTTTATGAGAATGTTCTGCAGCTGCGTGGAGATGCGGGTGAGCACCAGGTCCCTGGCGACCCTAAACTGGGCTACACGCACGTTTACGGCGCGCCCGGTATTAGTGCGGTTACGATCTTGGAGCGCTAGTTTTCGACCATACAGCAGCTTAGAACATAAAATGCAGTCTAGGGAAGACGATAATGAATGATATGACAGCCGATCAAATTGCCGCTCGCTCTGTGGGTGAATCTTATCAGCAGATGCTCGATAAGGAGACCAATGAGGTTCCGGCCTCCCTGCGCGAAAGCACCAATACCTATTTGGGGTCGGATCGTCTTTCGGTTGACCGTTATCTCACCCGGGAATTTCATGATCTTGAAGTGGAAAAAATGTGGAACCGCACTTGGCAGGCTGTGTGTCGTGAATCAGAAATTGCCAAGCATGGTGATTACTTTGTTTACGATATCGCCAAGTACTCAATCGTGGTCACAAGAACGGACAAAAATGAGCTGAAAGCGTATCGAAACGCGTGTTTGCACCGCGGTCGCCAACTTAGGCAGAACTCCGGTACGGCCAGAGAATTCAAGTGCCCGTTTCATGGCTTTCGATGGAACCTTGATGGTGAGTTTCAAGGAGCGCCTTGCCAGTGGGATTTCCCCCACATAGAGGAGGAAGAGTTTTCTCTACCTCAAGCGCAGGTCGATACCTGGGGTGGCTGGGTGTTTATCAATATGGATTTGTCAGCCGAGAGCCTGCAAAGCTATATGGGAATTCTGCCAGAGCATTTTCTGCGCTGGGAACCAGAGAAAACTTACAAGGTCATGCACGTTGAAAAAGTAATCGAGTGCAATTGGAAGGTGGGCTGGGAAGCGTTTATCGAGTCCTACCACACGATACAAACCCACCCGCAGATACTGCCATATCTGGCGGACTCTAATTCCCAATATGACTGCTGGGGCGACAATGTCAGCCGGACAATTTCGCCAATGGGTGTGGTTAGTCCACACCTGGAGGACGTGCCCGCTAGTAAAACGGTGACTGATTGGTTCCAGCACAAAGGCGCGCTGGCTGACGGTGAAAAGATTGAAGTGCCAGAGGGTATGTCTGCGCGGGCCTGGTTGGCCGATCATTTCTTCAAAGAGTATTCAGAAGCCTATAAGACCGACTTGGCCAGCTATAGCACGCAAAGCGAAATTATGGATTCGATCCTCTATTCATTGTTTCCCAACCTGGCTCCCTGGGCAGGTTTCCATCCCAACCTGACCTACCGCTTCAAACCTCATGGCGACAATCACCAGATGTGCACCATGGAGATCATTGTGTTGTCTCGTTACCCCGAAGGTGAAGAGCGACCTGCAGACTGCGCAGTGCACAGATTGGACAAAGATCAGTTATTTTCAGAGGCTCCGGGTCTTGAGGGTGGTCTGGGTCGTGTTTTCGATCAGGATTTCAGCAATTTGAAAATGGTACAGAAAGGTTTGAAAAATTTGGCTTCGGGTGAAATCGTTTTAGCCAACTATCAAGAAGTTCGTATTAGGCACTTTCATCAAACGCTGGATAAATACATCTACTCATAAGCTAGAGCGAGACGATAACAATGAACGACGTTTTAAAGCCGTTCTTACTGGATGGGAAAGTTGCATTAGTCACAGGTGCGTCTAGCGGCTTTGGTGAACATTTTGCCTGTGTACTTGCCCAGGCCGGAGCCAAGGTTGTGCTGGGGGCTCGTCGCACATCGCGCATAGAAGCGGCTTGCGAAAGTATTCGCCAGACCGGTGGAGAAGCGATTGCCGTAACGATGGATGTTACCGATAGCGCCAGCGTCAAAAATGCCTTTGATGAAGCTGAAAAAGCTTTTGGTCTTGTGAATATCATTATCAATAATGCGGGGATCACTATCCCGAAACCGCTGTTGGATTTGACCGATGATGATTGGCTTCAAGTTATTGATACCAACCTCAATGGTGTGATGTACGTGACGCGAGAGGCAGGGCACCGGCTGGTCGCCGCGAAAGCCGGTGGCAGCATTGTTAATATAGCATCCATACTGGCTGAGCGCGTGCAAAAGTCACTGACCAACTATGCCGCCTCCAAAGCAGCCGTTGTCCAGTTTACCAAGGCCACTGCACTTGAGTTCGCGCGATATGACATACGCGTAAACGCACTGTGTCCTGGATACTTCAGCACTGAACTGAACGGCGAATGGTTTAAGACCCAAGATGGTCAAGCGCTGATTCAGCGCATTCCCCAGCGACGCACTGGCTCATTGCATGAACTCAATGGTCCACTGCTGCTGTTGGCGTCAGATGCAGGTTCGCTGATGACGGGCTCTACGATCACGATCGACGGGGGCCACGTACTCTCCGATCTTTAAACCGGGGTGCGTTCTTGTGGTTGCCAGATTACATAGATTTTCCTCGGCAAACTCACATGTGGTATGCCATAAAAACAACGTTGAAATGACTTAAGGAATTAGCAGATGAGCTCGATGAATAGACAGTTTTTACTCAACGCCCGCCCGGTGGGCGAGGTAAAAGAAACAGACCTTTTGTACGCCGAGACAGCGATGCCAGTAGTCGGTGAAAATCAGGCCTTATTTCAAGTTGAGTATATCGCCGTAGAGCCGGCGATGCGTGGATGGATGGAGGACCGAGCGAGCTATGTGGCCCCACTGAAGATCGGAGATCTGATGCGCGCCTCCGGTGTTGCATCCGTTATCGAATCGAACAATGCTGACTACCCGGTAGGTATGCGAGTGAGCGGGATGTTTGGAATGCAAGAATTTGCAGTAACCGATGGTGAGAGCTATCAACTGACAACGGTGGAGCCGGATATCGACTCACCCACTCATCTGGGTGTGCTCGGTTTGACGGGTATGACAGCCTACTGCGGTATGAAGGCGATTGGTAAGCCCACCGAGGGCGATACGGTGTTCGTGTCCGGGGCAGCCGGAGCGACGGGTTCGACGGCCAGCCAGTTGGCTAAGTTGGCCGGTTGTAGAGTGATTGGAACGGCCGGTTCAGCGCAGAAGTGCGAATGGTTAGTTGATGAGCTGGGCCTCGATGGGGCCATAAACTATAAGACAGAGGATGTTGCCGCCAGGGTGCGTGAGCTATGCCCGAAGGGCATAAACGTCTTCTGGGACAATGTGGGTGGAGAGATCCTCGATGTCGCACTTAACAATCTGGCTAAGCAAGCGCGGATAGTATTGTGCGGGGGAATTTCACGTTACAACGCAACCGGGCCGCTTTCGGGTCCGGCGAACTACTTCAATCTTATTTATCGCAACGCCTCAATGACGGGTTTTGTGCTTTCCGATTATTCCTATCTATTTCCCGAAGCAGTGCAAACCTTAAGTGGCTACCTGCGTGATGGCAGCATGCAACACGCAGAAGATATTCTGGTGGGTTTCGAGAAAACGCCTGAGGCAATTATTCGCCTCTTCCGCGGGGCCAACACAGGAAAGCAAATGGTCAAGGTGTAGCGGGCCGCCGGAACAGTATCTGTAAGATGTAACGCGAAATGCGAAACAGGAAAAAGCCCGATGACAAGATTCAATAGAAAAACAACGGCAGAGCAGGTCAGCCAGGGCGTTGATCTGACCGGGAAGCATGCAGTGGTTACTGGTGCAAATACCGGTATTGGAAAGGAAACTGCCAGAGTGTTAGCGCTTCGTGGTGCCACCGTCACCATGGCCTGCCGCGATTTGGGAAAAGCCGAGGCTGCGAAATCAGATATTGTCAGCGCAGCTCGCGGCAGTATATCTGAAAATCAGCTGGACATACTCAAACTGGACATGAACTCGCTTGCTGCGGTTCGCGAATCGGCCGAGATCTTTGTCGACCAAAACAGGCCTGTGCACCTACTGATTAATAACGCGGGTATCATGATACCGATGGAGCGAAGGACCGAGGACGATTTTGAGGCGCACTTTGGCATCAACCACCTCGCACACTTTCTCTTCACCAACTTGCTGTTGGAGCCGCTGCGTGCCGCCGATGGTGCACGGGTAGTAATGGTGTCATCCGCCGCCATGATGGCCGCATCGCTCACCTCGAAAATGAAAGATCTAAACTGGCAGGAACGAAAGTTTAGCGGCATGAAATCTTACGGCGATTCCAAGTTGATGAACCTGATGTTTGCCAGGGAGTTTAACCGGCGCTATGCCGATGACGGTATCTCTGCCAATGCGCTCCATCCGGGGGTAATTGGTACAGATTTGGCTAGAGATCAAAGCGCGTTAATGATGGCCGTCGCTTCACTCGCCAAGCCGTTCATGAAATCCATACCTCAGGGTGCTGCGACTAGCATTTATGTCGCAACAGCACCCCAGTATCAGAATATAGGCGGGCTTTATTTCAGCAACTGCAATGAGATCAGGTCGCAGCATCGGCTCGCGAACAACGATGATGCCTGCGTAGACTTGTGGGGTCTTAGTGAGACCCTGACGGGATATGAAAGTTAGCTCTTTGCTCTTTTGGGAATAAATTTTATCTTTTGATAACAAACTTTAACTTGGAATTGGGAATTAGGTAATTATGGGAAATTTGACAGGTAAAACGGCAGTTGTCGTCGGCGCTTCGGGTACAAGCAACTTCGGTACTGCTATAGCGAGGGCGCTGGCCGCCGACGGAGCGAATGTTGTCGTCTCAGCACGTCGGGCTGAACCTTTGAACGCTCTGGCGGAAGAAATCGGTGGTTTGGCGGTCGCGTGTGATCTGACCGAAGAGGCACAAATAGAGAATTTGTTCGCCGCCGCGAAAGAGCAGTATGGCGGCGTGGACATCGCAGTCAATTCCTCGGGTATGCATCATGATGGAATGATTGCTGACCTAACTGCTGAGTCCATGCGCCCCACATTGGAGCTCAGCATGATTGGTGCCATGCTGTTCTTTAAGCATGCAGCGGCTTCGATGGACAACGGTGGCTCGGTGATCACGATATCGTCTTTGACGGCACGTTTACCTGGGCCGGGCCTTGCGACTTATGCCTGCGCCCGCGCCGGTATGGACTTCGCGATTAAAGTTGCGGCCTTTGAGTATGCGGAAAAGAAAGTGCGTTTTAATTCAATTGCAGCGGGCTTGATTCAGACCGATATGACCGATGCCTTTTTCGGTATGGATCCCGTTATTCAGGCACATATTAACGCAGCGCCGGCCGGCCGGATGGGGACTGTGGAAGATATGGCTCAGGCCGCATTGTTTTTGGCCGACAATAAGCGCTCGGGTTTTGTAAATGGTCAAGTACTCGATTTGTCCGGTGGACTGCACATGGGGCATTTGCCAAAATTCTAGATCGGGTCGGGTGTTTCTCTCCTCTAGTAATGCTTTGCGCGCGGTATCGCGCGCTTGGCCAATGTCCCCGTATAGATGTTAGAATCGCGCCGTTTTACAAATCCACACAGGGAAACCGGCTATGGCTGAAGATCAAAATGAGCTCTTGCAACGATTGACTACCCGTTTTATAGAATTGGGCAACACGATTAAGGATGAGGGTGAGTCGAAGGAGGTTGTCTCAGCGGCGATGATGTCTGCCTCTGCCTTTTACGCTACCTACGCAATAGCAGGGAATGATGCTGTTTTGAGCGATGAAGGGGTTGAAAAAGTGAACGAAGCCTACCGTGGGACGCTAATTCGTGTTCAGGATTACAAGCGATCTGCAGCAAATCAAGTCTAGATAAGTCTAACCGAGACCCCCGCAAGCATTTTTCTAATCTCTCAGGCCACCAGGCGGCGGTCTGAAAGTTTTCGTCGATCTTCCTCGACCATGAGGCCATTGAGTGCAATTGGGAACGAGTCTACCAATATCTGGCGTCTGTCACTTTGCCCACGGAGAATATATTTGCTCGAAGGTGACGTCGGGGAAATGTTGTCGTCGCCTTCCACATCTTCGGAGACGTAATTGCGAGCGGCGACAGTGAATACATAGGCGGAGATAATAACTGCTCCCAAGCCCAATACACCCAGTATCAGTAAAACCGTATTCATTGCTATCTGTAACTCCGTTGTCTGGCGCGAATAAGAAAATTCACGTAATAGCAACACCAATGCAATAAGCGAGCCAGTTTTTATTTTCGTTATTTAACAGCTAGTTGCAGTTATCATAGCTCGGCTTGTTGCCAGCAACAATAGTATATGTAATTTTTCCTGACACATTCCCTATTTGGGTCAGTGGAAGTTTATCTGGCTCCTTTGCCAAACAGCACAACTTCAACAGTATTCAACAGAATCATGAAGTCGAGAAACAGGCTGTGATTTTTTACGTAGTAGAGGTCAAATTGCAGCTTTTGCTTGGCGTCGTTTACGCTGGCGCCGTAGGGATAGGAAAGTTGAGCCCAGCCCGTAATGCCGGGTTTTACACTGTGGCGAACATCGTAAAAGGGAATTTGCTCCGAGAGCTGTTTTACGAATTCAGGCCTTTCTGGTCTGGGGCCAATGAAGGCCATATCACCCGACAAAACGTTGATTATTTGTGGGAGCTCATCGATTCGAACTTTGCGTAGGAAGTTGCCGACGCGCGTTACCCTGGAGTCGTTGGAAGTTGCCCATACCGCCTTGCCATCGCCTTCGGCGTCTACGGACATGCTGCGAAATTTTAGTACCTCAAAATTCTTGCCGTGTTCACCCACTCGGCTTTGTCGGAAAAGCACAGGCGCTGCGAAACCGTCCTCTATCCATATTGCCAGCACTGTCAGCAGCATTATGGGCCAGGCTGCCATGAGTAAGAGAAAACTGCTGACAACATCAAAGCAGCGTTTCCCAATTCGGGAAGTCGCACTGGTATTAAAACCATTTGAATACACCAGCCAGCCCTGACTGACAAAATCTACTAGAATCTTTCCCGCCTCCTGTTCAAAGAAGTTGACCATGTCGACCACTTCCACACCACTTAAACGGCAATCAACAAGTTCGCCAAGGGGCGTTTGCGCTCGCTTATCATCCAGTGCCATGACAATGAGATCGATATCCATGGCGTAAGTGTATTCCAGAAGCGATTGATCTAGCTCAACAATGGGTTCACCACCGACTCGAGTTTCTTCGCCTCCTACCCTGATGTATCCGACAATTTTAAAACTCTGACGGTCCGATTTTCGTCGCATGGTATCGGTAATGGCGCTGGCAGCTTTACCTGCTCCGTAGACCAGTACCCGTCGCCTAAGTCGATCTCCGTCGATAATCCTGGTGAAGGCAACGCGGCTTGCCAGGCATACGACGAAAGAAACCACCAGCGTATAGAAGAAGTTGCCGCGCCATAAATGGAAGTCGGGTACGACGTAGAATATGGAGGACATGATCAAGACAATGAGGACAAATGCCCCGGCGACCCTCAATACGACACCGCTTGCTCCCTCTCGCATTGTGGGCTGATACAAACCCATTGCAAACAGCGAAATAACCGCAATGAAGGCGTAGATTGAGGCTCTGACTGTTACTCCATCTGCAAAGCGAATTGAGCTGTCTGGCTCGGGAATAAAATACAGGTAGACCCCGAGGTAGTAGGCCCCGAACAACAATAGTGCATCTACCAGCGCTAGCCGGAAGTATGCGGAATGTATGTGATGGTCAAAAACTTTGGCCGTCGCCACAACGAAACCCTTTCCTTATGTAATAAAAATCCACTGGGAGTAGCTTGGACATACGCGAATAGGAAAACTCAGAATCCATATCATTTATGATTGTCCGCATCACACCAAAACCGCAGACAGAAGCACAGTATACTTCATTGTAACGCGCGTCTAGGCCCTGCATCGGTATGGAGCGCATGTCTGTGACCCGGTTCTCTTAATAACTGATCGGATGCTCTTGTTGTTGTTCTCGTTCTTGTTCTAGAGCGCTATCTCCTGTGGGGCTGGATGACTGAGAAACTGGTGCGGGCTGGCAGTGTAGCCATAGGCACCAGATTGGAAAACGACGACCAGGTCTCCGACATCAGCGCGCGGTAGGTCCATTTTATCGCCCAAAATGTCCAGGGGCGTGCACAGGGGGCCCACAATGCAGACATTTTCCATGTCTTGGCTCACCACCCGATTACCGATACACACGGGGTAGTTTTTCCTGATAACCTGACCAAAGTTGCCCGAGGCAGCGAGATGGTGGTGGAGACCTCCGTTGGTGATGAGGTAGGTTTGCCCCCGAGATATTTTTCGGTCCACAACACGGCAGACATAAACGCCAGATTCCCCCACCAGATATCTACCCAGCTCCATGACTATTTCGGCTCCCGGTACCACATTGTGGGATTTAGACAGAAGACGACTTAGATTTGCAGATATTTCTTCAAGCTCAAGGCGCTGTTCTCCCGGGAAATAGGGAACGCCTAAACCTCCGCCGATATTCAACCATTGCACGGGGGCCGGTGCGTCTTCGGCTAGTTTAAACGCTAATTCAAAGGTCTTGTTTTGTGCATCAATCAGTGACTCCGGCCGCAAGTTTTGGGAGCCGCTGAAGATATGGAACCCCATGAACTCCAATGGCAAGGTAGCTAACTCCTTCAACATGTCCGGAACGCGCTCAGCGTCTACCCCAAAGGGCTTGGGACCTCCACTCATTTTCATGCCAGAAGCTTTGAGTTCAAAATCAGGGTTCACTCTGATGGCAACCCGGGGGCGCGAGCCCGTCGAACGGGCGATTTTCGCAATGCGCGCCATTTCTCCTTCAGATTCCATATTAATAATGACGCCGCTTGTTACTGCGGCGTTGAGGTCATTGTCAGATTTTCCCGGCCCGGCAAAGCTAATCATGCGAGGGTCTATACCCGTACTGAGCGCGACTTCCAACTCTCCGGCGGAGGCGACATCGAGACCGTCAGTGAGACTTGCCAGGTGCTTGACCACCTCGGGCATTGGGTTGGCCTTCATCGCATAGTGAAGGTGAATGCCGCTCGGGAGGCGCTCTCGCAGCGCGGCAACAGTCTTGCTCATACCTTGAAGATCGTAAGCGTAGAACGGTGTGTCTCCCATTTCGGTGGCAATATCGGCCAGAGATCTTCCGCCGATTCGGAGGCAGTTGTCCACGGTATCGAACTGATTCATGCTGGTATGTACGGGTTTTGGGGTCTTCTTTAGCTCGCTCAAGTGATGCCTTCCTGAAAAATATTTTCGAATTCTATGCTTAGGCTGCGCCGATCAATTTTGCCATTTTGGTTTCGGGGCAGAGATTCTCGTAATAGTAAGTTCTGAGGCAGCATAAAGTTGGGTAGTTCTTTGCGGCAATGCGCGAGTATTTGGTCGCGTAGGTCTTCCTGATGTCCGGATTTCTCAACGGCCACAGCGACCACCAAAATGGCTTGTCCCAGTGTGGGGTGCGAAAGCCCTATGGCCGCAGCTTCTGCGACAAACCCTGAGGCAAAAATAACTTCTTCTACCTCGGTTGGACTGACTCGGTAGCCAGACGTTTTGATCATTTCATCCTTGCGGCTGATGAAATACAAAAACCCTTCTGCGTCCCTCACTACTTGATCGCCCGACCAGACTGCCAACTCAGTGATCGTTAATTCTCCGGCTTGCCCCGGTGCGGGCTTGAAACGCTCAGCGGTCTTCTCGGGGTCACCCCAATAGCCCATGGCAACTAGAGCGCCTCGGTGAACGAGCTCCCCTGGTTCCCCATCCGCACATACAGCGCCATCCTCGTTGACCACCATGACTTCGGCATTAGGGATCGCTTTACCCATCGACTCTGGCCGGATGTTGACTTGGTCAGGGGGCAGGTAGGTGGAGCGGAACGCCTCGGTGAGGCCATACATGAGGAAGATATCGGTGTTTGGCAGAGCCTGCTGCAGAGCTTTTGTGGTGGCTACAGGCATCGCGCCACCGGTATTGGTAATGTACCTTAGAGATTCCACCGCTTCGTCAGCCCATTGCAGGCCCATCAATTGATTCCAAAGGGGCGGTACGGCAGCGAGCCCTGTTACACGGTATTTAGCAACGGCTCGAATAACATCGCGTGGGAGTAGATAGTCCATTAGTACCACTGATGCCCCGACGGTAAAAGCCGTGGTGATTTGACTGAGACCCGCATCAAAACTGAGTGGCAATACTGCCAGAATTCGATCGCTGCTTTGGTTCTCCAAATACGTAGCGACACTATTGGCGCCAGCGACCATATTGCGGTGTGACAGCACGACTCCTTTTGGGTTTCCTGTGCTCCCCGAGGTGTAGAGAATGGCGGCCATGTCTGCATCGATTCTTCGGTGCGGGTCGATTTTCCCCGCCGGTGCCAGGAATTCTTCCCAGCCTAGTACCGGGATTCCGTCTTCGAGGGTTGTGTCTGGTGCTTTATCTTCTACCACTACAATAGATTTTAGGTCCGGGCACTGGTCCAGGATGTCACCCAATAACTTGAGGCGCGCACTGGATGTAATGAGTATCCTCACATTACAATTCGCCATGATATAGGCAACTTGTTTTGGCTTTAATAGCGGATTTATCGGTACGAAGCTTGCGCCCGCTGCGAGAGCGCCGAAGATACCGAATACCGTTTCGGGCTGTTTGGGTAGATAGATTGCAATTCTTTCTCCCGCATCAACACCAAGGTTTAGCAGTCCTTGGGCAGTATTGTCCACCCTCTGATCGAGCTCTGCATAGGAGAGAATTTGGTCTTTGAATAGCAGCGCTTCTCCCTGCGGATTCAAGCGGGCCTGGTGTGTGACAGTTGTATGTAGCAACTCTTGCATAGGTTCGATGTATCGCTTGGTAGGGTTATCGGCAAAGGAATGATATTCTGGCCTGAATAATACACAGCATCGTAGACGATTGTTTGATGGCTGCCAGGCCCCGACAATGGGAAAGTGATGAAATTGTGACACAGCGCACGTTGAAGGGAAGCCAATGCGGTATTTTTTGTCGATAATGTTGGTAGTGCTAAACAGTGGAGTGGCGCGGGGGGATAGTTTGCCCGATGTGATAGATGCGGTACGTGGCAGTATTGTTGGTATTGGCACTATGTACCCCTCCAGACAGCCCAATATTAGTGGCAATACATCGAGCCTCCATGGGACAGGATTTGTGGTGGGTACTGGGCGCCAGATAATTACCAATGCACATGTACTTCCCCAGGAGATCGACAGTGACAACCAACAGACACTCGCGGTATTTGCCGGTCGCGGGCCGTCTGTCAAAGCCTATCCCGCAAAAGTGATTAAAGTGGATGAAATGCACGATTTGGCGATATTGGAGATTCGGGGAGATCCTTTACCCGCACTCACGTTGGGCGACTCGTCTTCGGTGAGAGAGGGCCAGAAGGTGGCGTTTACGGGCTTTCCGATTGGCGCTGTATTGGGCCTTTTTCCCGTTACCCATCGTGGAATTGTATCGGTGATTACGCCTATGGCTCGGCCAGCGGATGGAGCGCGTTCATTGTCTGCAGCTCAGTTACGCAGAATGCGAAATCCTTTTGATGCTTTTCAACTTGATGCAACAGCGTATCCGGGTAACAGCGGCAGCCCTGTATATGAGCCAGACACCGGTAAAGTTATAGGGATACTTAACAGCGTTTTTGTTAAGGAGAGCCGCGAGACTATTTTCGAGAAACCTTCGGGAATTAGCTATGCGATACCTGTTGTGCATCTGCGGGAAATGCTTGATGGCCCATTTGGAAGCGCAGTGAAATGAACAGCATCTCACCGCAAGGACTCCATTCACATGGCCGTTCAGCGAGAAAATCTTCAGGTTCTTTCGATTTGGGCAGATTGCTAAGCCTGCTGCTCGGTCTTGTGATTTTGGTTCTGGCATTGCCTCCGTTCTTTAAGTTTCCCTGGCTGGGCTTTTGGCTAGTTCCGCTTGCAGCGATGTATTTTTGCCTACTCTTCATAATGCCGCGGTTGTGGCTAATTGTTTTACCGATGGCCACGGTCGGGTTAGATATCACGCCGTGGACCGGAAGATTCTCCTACAATGAACTCGACCTGCTTTTTCTTATTACCATTTCTTCCGGGTTGATACTTGGGCGTTTCCGATTCAAGGTTTTTGCTCCCAGTCCGGCTGTTCTCATTTTGTTGATCTATATTATGGTTACTGCGCTGCGCTTCACAGGTTGGGGCTCGCTTGTCATCCCGCCAGGTGAGGGGCTGAGTAATCCCTATTATGAAACAGATTATTCCTACAAAGTTGTCAAAGGAATGTTGTGGGGCATATTGCTGGTGCCTATGTGGGGTAGCTTGCTTGCGACGGATAAACGTCGAACCGTATATGCGCTGGTTGGCGGAGTCTCAGCAGCCGCAATACTATTGGGTTTGATCATTTTATGGGAGAGGGGGACGCTGGGTATTCTACTTAGTGGGTCTGCTTGGTATCACGTTGCTAATTCTTTCCTCGATCTTAGCTCTTCTTACCGTGTGACCGGAATAATTTCCGACATGCATACAGGCGGGGAGGCCATTGACGGTGTTTTACTACTCTTTTTGCCCATAACGTTTTATGGCTGCATTTACGGAAAGGTGAATTGGCTTCGTGTATTAGCGGCGATTGGTTTTCTTTCCCTTGCATATGTCGCATTGGTTGGATTTACGCGGACGACCTATGCGGCATTTGTATTGGGTTTAGTCTGTATTTCTTGTTTGATTTGGTTCTATCGTCAAAAATCCAATCTCGGTTTGCCGTTTCGGGTGAATTTATTCCTCGCTCTCCTTGCGGTGGGATCGATAACAGCGACGGCGGCATTCAAATTGGCCGGTAGCTTTGGTTTGTTGATCTATGTCATCTTGCTCTTGTTGGCCTTTGCAACAAGTAAATGGCCCGCTTCGCAAATTGTTGCAAAGGGCTCTATTGTTCTCGCGGCGATTGCGGTCGGCGCAGCGGGCATTGCTCATTTTTCAAGTCGCTGGGTAGAATCCTCTATTTTGGGATTTCTGCTTCTTGCTCTTTGTCTGGGTGCAAGCTATTGGGTGGCTCTGAAGCTGTTTTCTGAGCAGTCGCTTACCTCCAGGATTAATCAAGTGTTTGTTCTGGGTGCTCTTGTTCTGTTGCCTGTTATCGCGGCGTTCGCCCTCGGAGGTTATCAGATCAAGGATAGAACCACGCGGGTAATGGATGACCTTGATACCAGGCAGGGCCATTGGGGAAACGTTATAGCTAGCTCCGACAGTGGTCCCCTGGCCTGGTTGATCGGGAATGGTGTTGGCAGTTTTCCGGCACGATATATAGGAACGTTTCCCGAACGGGTTAAAGATGTGGGCAGTTTTAATATTCGGAAGGAGAGGCAAAGAAATTTACTCACAATGGGAAGCGGCCTTGATTTAACGATAGGTCAGCGTACTTCGATTCAACCTTTTACTGATTACCATGTTTCCGTCGAACTCAGGTCGGAGGCAGTTGGGAATATAGTGTTTGCACTTTGCGAACGCAATCTAATTTATGCAAGCAATTTTATGCCGAACTGTACTCGTAAACGATTGAATTACGTGCCGACAGAGGGTGCGTTAGAAGAGTTTACTCTGGAGTTGAACTCGGGGAAAGTTGGATCACAACGCGGGATAATGCGTTGGCCTACGCTCATGACAATACAACATGACAATAACGAGGCCGTTGTAGATATTGCTACGGTTAAGCTCTCTCTGGAGGGTTTGAATCAGCTGCAGAATAGTTCGTTTAAGGAAGGTTTGGACTACTGGTTCTACTACAACGATTTTGCGCATTTGCCATGGCATATCAAGAACCTTTTCCTCCAGGTGTGGTTCGAAAATGGATGGTTGGGGGTGGGCTTATTTTTAGCACTTCTTGGGCTTCTGGTCCGATCCAATCTTGAGCGTAGGGCCCACGATTCTTTGAATCCGGTTTATACCAGTGCAGTGCTCATATTGTGCTTTTTTGGGTTTTTCGGCAGTCCACTGGATTCGGCTAGAGTAAGCTGGATGTTCTACTTTTTGCTGTGTGCGGGGCTTGTGCAGCTGAGAGTGGTGAAACCCGAAAAAGAGTCCAAGTTTGCTATCTCCGGGTCTCAGAAAAGAGCCTAAGGCGCTGAGCCCCCCAGGCAAGCCATGCCGCTGGAGTACTGGAGTGGTCCGGGGTTTACTTTTCCCACTATCGCCTGACCGCAAAAATCTTGCCTTAGGCCATCTATCGGCTCCAGGAGATTCCAAATAGCATTGTCTAAAGTCGTTAAGCGAAAATCGATTTTTTGCGGCGCCGCATACAATCTACTGAGTTTGCAATTGTCGAGGGTGGTTCCGATGCAGTCTCGGGCTAAGATATTTTTTGAGGTATGGGATCGCCCTGAATCCCGATTCTGAATTCTTCCAGAAATGATGTTGTTATCAATTTGTGCAGTTGATGTTTCGAATCTCACGTCGATTCCGAGATTGTTGTATAGAAGATTGTGGTAGATCTGGCTATTTTGGGCGCGGTTAAGATAGATGCCGACGTCTCTTGAGCAGTTCATGATGATGTTGTTGCGCATAATCCCATCCCGGTGCTCTACAGAGCAGTTTTTCTCTTTACAGTATTTCTTTGCGGTGCCTCCACCACCAAAAGAAAGACCGACGCGTATACCCTCATCTGCAGTCAGACGATGTTCACACATCACAAGATTTCCTTCGAATAAGCCATTGCTGCTGTTGCCCTTCATAAAGGCGCCGTAGCTCACATGGTCGCTACCATTTTTGGAAAAGTCAGCGATAAAGTTTCCCCTGACGACCCACTCATCAGCGGAGTTAAGATTCAGCAAGGTTACCGGGTTGTTTGTTGTTCGAGGTTCGGTATTGTAGAAACTATTGTACTCGGCCAACCCGCGGTCGGGAAAATAGATATCGCCGTCGACCGATTTCATATTGGCTTTAATTGGGGCGTTGAAATCGACCAGCTCACTGTTGCGCAAAGTAAATGAGTGCCCATTTCCGACAATGTGAAAGGCATGTTCGCAGTAACTGTGGTTAGCGCATTTTCCTCGAATTTTCAGATTTTCAAATACCCAAAAAGGTGCCGAGACATGAAAGCCTTCATGGGTGTTCATTTGCAGAGTCACCGTTCCGAATTTTTCCGCTCGTAGATATATAGGCGCGTCGGAATGACCTGCTGTTTTTACGGAAATAGAGTGTGCTTTTACGTCATACTCGCCGGGAGACAGGGTTATGATATCTCCAGGCTCTGCGTTCTTGACAGCGGATAGAACCTCCTGAGTTGATGATACTAAAAGAGTTCTGGACTGTGGTGGGGCAATGAACAGTCCTCCCTGGAGTTGCCGGGGGGTACCGTACTGATTGTAGGTTTGATACGGGTATTGGTTTTTTGCTGAGCTGGCGAAGCTTACAATCGGATAGCTTTTAGCGCTATCCGATTGATTAGGTGGATTTGACCAATCTTCCGCTATGTTGAGTTTAACCAGCAATTTTGCGGCAGACGGGTATAAACCCGCTTCCTGGGTTGACAGTATTCGGTTTATTCCCTGGTTAAACTTGAATATCGGTGGCTGCTTCACGCCGTATACGAGCACAAGGCCTATTATGGCAAGTAGTGCCGCCAGGCTTAAAGCGATTTTCCTCAGTGTACTGTGCATATCTTCCTGTCCGAGTGTCAGCATGCTAATGCTCGTAAGTTAAGCATGGAACCTCCAGCGTGGGCAATTTTGCTGCGCATCGCTAACTCGGATGGATCTAGGTATGATGTATGAACAGGCGCGCGCGAGCGAGCGGCGACCAGAATATAGAGGATATACCAAGGTGGTTTTTTTCAAGCGCAAGATATGCGTCCTCTTTGTTTGCACCGAAAATATCTGCCGCTCCCCCCTGGCAGAGGGGTTGCTAAAGCATCATCTGAAAGCTGCTGGTTTGAGCGGCAAAGTTACAGTGAGTTCCGCCGGAACGGTCGCCGGCAGACCTGGGGCAAAACCAGACCCCAGGGCTGTTAAAGTGGCGGCTTTGTCAGGGGTCAATCTCGGGAGGATTAGAGTCAGTAAGATATCCGCAGCGAAGTTGGCCGCCAGTGATTTTGTCATAGCGCTGGATCGTAGTCATTACGAGCGGCTACTGAAAATTAGCGCGCCGGAGCACCACAAAAAAATACAAATGCTTCTGGACTACCTCCCTCAGAATGCTTTTCCCGATGGTGTCCCCGATCCTTATTACGATAGCGTCGAATCTTTCAAGAAAGTTTTTAATCTGATCGATGATGCTTTAGAAGGCCTTACAGCGCAGCTTGCCGTAATTTCAACGAAGCCACGTTGAGCCCAACCATCCGCATGCGAGCCAGGGGATGC
>JBLGAR010000097.1:0-17999 GCA_047612385.1 Cryomorphaceae bacterium
CGCTGTTCCGGGGTGGTATGGCGCCGACCCCAACACCATGGATCTAAAGATTGATCCACACAACGCCTATAGCCAACTTCGCGAAACCCAACAGGTGAACCTAACGCCCGATGGTGACTGGCGGCTATCGACCTACCGCGACATTCAACATCTGCTAAAACACAGCAACAGCGGCATGCGCGATCTCAATGGCCTAATTCCCGGGGAGACCCGCGAGGAAACCGACTCATCCCGCTTCATGTTGCGCATGGACCCGCCGGATCACGATCGCATACGCGCCCTGGTCAGCAAGGCCTTTACGCCCCGTGCGTTGGCCTCCATCAGGCCACAAATTCAGCCGCAGCTTGAGCAGGCAATGAACGACATAGCAAAACACACAGAGATGGATCTTATCGCGGATCTAGCTCTGGCAGTTCCCGCTGCCTCCATGTGCGCTATGCTGGGTGTGCCTTTCGAAGACCGCGATTACCTCTCCAACCTGGTCTCTGTAGCGACTTATCGCCTAGCCAAAAGCAACTTTCCAAAACTGCAGGAACAGGCAGAGGCGGCAATTCTCAAGCTTGCCGAATATATGTACGCTCTGATCGAAGAACGTCGGCGGAAGCCCTCTGACGATATCCTTGGTCTACTCGTAGCCGCCGAGGAAGCTGGCGACAAGCTAGACGACGAAGAACTATTGCAACAAAGCATAGGCCTGCTGATCGCCGGACTGGAAACCACCATCGGCTTAATCGGCAACGGTATGGTTTGTTTTGCGCGCAACCCGGAGCAGTTCGAACGCCTTGCGGCTAACCCCGAACTGGCGTCCTCTGCCGTTGAGGAGTGCCTGCGTTTCGAACCCTCCGTGCCAATCACCATCCGCATTCTCTGGGAAGATACGCGCTTTGGTAACGTCATAATCCCGGCCAACTCGACCGTATGGGCGATGCTGATAGCCGCCAATCGCGATCCGGCGGTTTACAGTAATGCCAATGCTTTTGACATAAGCCGCAACGAGGCGAAACACTGTTCTTTTGGTGGCGGCATCCACTTCTGCCTGGGCTCTCATCTGGCGCGAATGAACGCCGAGCTTGCGTTCACTACAATGGCCAGACGTTTTACTGATCTGCAGCTTGATGAGAATGCTATCGAATGGGCACCTTCATTATTCAGAATCCCCGGGAAGATTCCGGCGCAGTTTCGGGTGCGTTGAGCCGGGGGCGCCGAGCCGGGGGCGCCGAGCCGGGGGCGCCGAGCCGGGGGCGCCGAGCCGGGGGCGCCGAGCCAGTTAACTTACCAAAGCCGCACACTCACTTGGCTGCAATACATTCAACTTCAACACTTGCATTTAATGCTAGACCATTGGCACCGAAAGCACTTCTAGCCGGATACGGTTTCGAAAAGTACGAAATATACACTTCATTAAATGCCGGCCAGTCAGATATGTCCCCCAACATAACCGTGCACTTCACAACGTCACTCATGAAATAATCATATTCATTAAGTGTCTGCTGAATGTTATCCAAGGCTTGCGTAGCTTCTTGTGTAATACCACCAGAGACCAACTTACCCTTGTTAGTTCCTATTTCTCCTGCTAGGTATAGGGTGCGCCCAACCCGAACCGCTTTCGAAAACGGCAAATTCCTCGCGCTGGGTTGCCCGGAATTTAAAAACTCGACATAAGCCTCAGTGGAGTCGGCAAGGGCTACTGAGCAGGCTGAGACTGCAAGAGCGAGGGCGAGGCAACTCATTTTGATGGTTTTCACGTATTGGAATCCTCAAGCGTCAATTAGACTTGTCTTAACTTACTCAAAAGACTTTACTTCTATCCTGGCACACGCACGCCAAAAGATCTCTCTAATGAAAGCTTCATGCTTCTGAGAAACAGCTGCAATACCTCATTTTTGATCTATTCTTTTACTCGGTACACAAAGACCGTCTTTCATAGCTTCTACAAATAGAAAGAGGAATGCTCAATTCGATTTACCTCACAACTAACGCGAATGTCCCTGCTGGCCGCAGCCCTGGTGGCTGCGCCTGTGTCCTGGGCCGCGAATAAACCGAATATCCTCATCATCTGGGGAGACGCTATAGGCCCAGTTAATATCAGCGCCTACAACAACGGGATCATGGGGGATCGGAGCTGCCCTGCTGGGCGGGCCGATTTTATCACTGGACGGCATCCCAGACGCACCGGCCTCAGCAAGGTGGGGCTGCCCGATGCTCTGGAAGGTATGCGAAAAGAAGATCCTACGATTGCCGGGCTGCTCAAACCCCATGGCTATATGACGGGGCAGTTTGGTAAAAATCACCTGGGCGATCTCGATGAACATCTGCCCACCAATCATGGCTTCGATAAATTCTTCGGCAATCTCTATCACCTGAACGCAAAAGAAGAACCCGAGCATGTCGATTATCCCTTGAGCGATGAATTCGCCAAGCAATTCGGTCCACGCGGTGTTATTCACTCCTACGCTGATGGCAGCATCGGTACGCTCGAGACCGGGTCAATTGCGGATCTTGTGATTGTCGACGGTGACCCCCTGAAGGCTATAAAAGTTCTGCAGGATCACAGCAAACTTTGCGTGATAAAGGGCAGGCAAAAATTCATTCCCTAGTAATACAGATCTTTTTGTCGTAATAGATATCAGCGCTTTCTGAATACGGCGGTATAAGCGCTATCATCCGCGTGTTCGTCATCGGCGCAGTCGTAGTACTTGGTTTCAACAAATTCCAATGGGGAGATAGCGCCACGGGCCTGCAGAGCAGCGAATGCTGAACCGAAACCGTACTTGTCAAAGGCGGTGGCATTGATCCCCAAACAAAACAGGGCACCCGTTCGTGACACACGGAGTATCTCAAGTAGCGCTGCCGGACCGACGTGGCCATGGGTAAAGGTGCCCGCGCTGACGATGCCTCCGTAGCGTGCATCTTCTAACGGCAACTCAGCAGTCAGGTCCGCCTCGATCAACTCGCGATACACACCCTTACCGCGACTGACCTCTAGCATTTCTGTGGAGATATCAATTGCATCGACCGGTCCAGCGTACAGCTCAACTAGGGCCTGCGCTACTAACCCTGTGCCAGCGCCGACGTCGAGCACAGGGCTATCATCCAGGTTCGCTTCGCCGGCGAACAGCTCAGCAAGTGCGCGGGGGTAACTGTAACCTCGAGTAGAGGCAAACTCACTGTCATAGGTTTCGGCCCACTCACGGTACACGCGTAGGCTGTCTTCAGGCGTTTCAACCGCGTAGGCGTCGCTCAGACCAAGGCGCTTCTTCTGGGACATTTCGTTGATACCCTCCTGTAGTCGGTGCCAAACATCGAAAGCTCATACGAAGCTTTCTTATTTTTCTAAATCATACTCGCATCTGTTCGCTATTAACTCCTATTTGTTCATCCCCACGACTCCCGGTTTGCAGCCGGAATCGGTAACGTTGGTATGCATCCATCCATCTCCGAATTGTCAGATATAGCCCTTACAACAGAATCTCAACAGCTATGAAAACCCGAGATAAAGTAACAAAAACGTGCCTCATAAATCTTTTGGTAACACATGTGAAGTTCTTATTGGGTCCGTCGAAATAGACTCGATCACTTCAACCATTTTGCGCTCTAGTTTTTTCAAGACTGCCAACTCCTTCTGCACCAAGTTAAAAAACTCATACGGATCACTCTCAAGGTTGAACAGTGCAATAGATCTCAGATCTGAATCACTCAGCAATTTCCATGGCCCCTCTCGAACCACGTACTCCACCTCGGAGTCAGTGGGCATTGCCCAGAAAAGCGTCCGCTTTTTTAACGTCCCGCCTGTGAACACAGGCGCTATATCTATCCCATCGATGGGGCGATCACTGGGAACATGAGCACTGGCCAAATTGGCCAGTGTTGGAAAAAAATCCATCCCCGTAATAACTTGGGCCGATTCTGTACCTCCAGCGATTACGCCTGGGTATCGAATAATAGCCGGCACCTTGATACCACCTTCGTACAAACCGTGTTTGCGCCCGCGCAAACCACCGGTACTGCCATGCGCATTGATTTCCCACCATGCCCGCCAATCGGAGGTGACTGGACCATTGTCGCTGGCGAAAATAACAATGGTGCTCTGGGCCAGATCTAATTGATTAAGTGCCTGGAGTACTCGACCCAGCTGAGCATCCATATAGGTAATATTGGCATAGTATTCTCCAGGGCCGCGCGCGATGAGCTTTTCTATGGGAATAGACTTTTCGCCCGAGGAAATCGGCACCACTTCACCGCGTGTAAACTCAGCGTACATTTGATTGTATTCGGGCGGGTTTTCAAATTGAGTATGAGGCTCTGCCATACTAAGAAACATAAAAAACGGCGTTTGAGGCCTTTTATCACCAAGCCAGCTGATGGCTTCGTCGGCGTAGATATCGGCGGTAAAGCCAATAACGTCACTTACGCTTTTGCCATTCCGAAAAATATTCGTTGGATTATGATTAGTCGGGATTTGATACGCGTTGTGCCCATAAGCGTAGTCGAACCCATGGTCCAATGGCTGCGGCTCCTCCTTATTTCCTAAATCCGAATTGAGGTGCCATTTCCCGATGAGCGCAGTCTCATAGCCTTGCGATTTGAGTAACTCAGCTAAGGTAACTTCATTCTTTCGTAGGAAAATATTTGTATTTTCGGGAATCCAGCTCTTGATACCAGTGCGATACGGCGTGCGCCCTGTAAGCACGGCGGCCCGGGAGGGTGAACACAAGGCGGACGGCGCGTAGTAATTAGTCAACCTCAATCCTTCGCTGGCCAACTTGTCCAAATGCGGAGTTTTTATAACCGGGTGACCATAGCTTCCCAAATCGCCGTACCCTAAGTCGTCGACATAGATAAGTAATATATTGGGCTGTGTACTTGAATGAGACTGTACGGCTATCCCGCTCAACAACAACGCTACGAGCCCACACACGAAATACTGCGTCATAGCTTGCTCACTTTGACGTGTTAATCAATCGTCCACCCGTTGGTATCTTCACGACGGGGCGCGCTTTGAAATACGCTTCTAGTACATCGGCAAATGCCCGGTCAGTGCGCTCGACATTGGTCGCCTGCGTGGCTGTCCGATACAAATCGCCGCCTTGTGCAATTACATCTATGGTGGCAACGCTGTATTCCAGCTCCATTTCCATTGGCTGTCCACCTACATCGACACTCACGACACGATGACCCTCGGGCTTTCGCAAATCATAGTTTACCGTTAAACCAGACACTTGCATTATGCCCCGTTCAAGAGACAAAGATTGCTCTAACATCTCTCGCAGCTGCTTGCCCGAAAACGTCAATTTCACAACATGGTCTGTAAAGGGAAAAGCGTCCAAGAGATCAACTCGACGAATTTGACCCTGTGGCAAATCTCTACGCAATGCGCCTGAATTGATTAAGCTAATCTGTGCCGCTGTTGCTTCACGCAGTATGTCGGTGAAAAGGTTGCCAACATCAGATTCCTCATTGTACCGGCGGTTCATTCGCCCTTCGGTCGTCCCGATAAAGGTATAAAGCTCCGGAAAGCGGCTACGATACTCTGCAAGCTTTTTTGCCACTACTGGGTGAGGTCTCAGCTTGTCACTGTCGACAGGAATCAACCGGCCTTCGTGAGAAATGATTTCGCCCGTGGTCTTATCTATTGATAACTGAAGATACCCCAGGTGGAAACCCTGCCCATAGGTCTGCATAATCAGCGTGCCAGTATCGGGATGAACTACGGGTGCCTCTGTACCCGCATCCGCGTGCCCTCCCAATAAAACATCAATCCCCTTCACAGCGCCGGCCAGCCGTATGTCAGCATCGATATCCCTTTTGACATCTGCGGCAGTGTCGTCCGTTTGCATTGGTGCTGTCTTTCCCTGGTGTGTAAGCAACACGGTGATGTCCACGTCTTTACGCAAGGCATCCAGCGAGTCTTTAACGGCTATTGCTGGATCAATCACTTCAATGCCTGCGATATGTGAGGGAATCAAGGCAGTGGCAGCATCCTGCCCCAGAATCCCAACCACGCCTATGCGCACCCCTCCTCGCTCAATAACAGTGTAAGGGCGCGTGTAGGGTATGGTTGTGCCTCGATAGAACAAGTTGGCACCTAACACCGGGAACGGCACTCTGTATTGTTGCTTTGCAAACTCCTCCCAGCCATATTCAAACTCATGGTTACCGACGGCCATTGCGTCGTAACCCATGGTCATCATCAGTTCGAACGACACCTCTCCTAACGTCAACTTAGCAAGAGTGCCGGTAAAGATATCGCCAGAATCGAAAAGGAAAACATTGGGCTCACTTCTACGAATCTGATCAATTAAAGTCGCTAGTTGGGCTACTCCACCTATTAGATCCATGTCATCACGCCAAAACGCCATCACAGGATCGTAGGCGCTCTCCAAATCATTAGTGAACAGCAGCGTAACTGTTTCAATGTTGTTTTGAGGGGCACCCGAGTTTGCTTTTACATCGTTAACCGACAACCAGCCAACAAGTACTACAACCACACTAATCAGTATCTTCACTTAAAACCCCGGGGTGATTTATAAACACATAGGAGATTAAAGTACCCGCCATCGATCGGTTCTGACAAGTTAATTCGCTGCGACCGATCAAGCAACTACTAAGGCCTACTGCAAAAACGCACTCTCTTTGATAGCTATAACGAGGGGATACCGATAAAATCGCCCCTCAAAATTTGCCGCTAAAGACAGCATTGAGCTTGCATGACCCAAAAGATAGAACTACTAGCCCCAGGTGGCGATGTAGACGCCATTAAAGCCGCAATTGTGGCAGGTGCCAATGCTGTGTATTGCGGCCTTGATACGTTCAATGCACGCAACCGAGCGGCCAACCTCTCCTTCGACGAGTTAGTCGGTATTGTGAGGCTGGCTCATCAATATGACTGCGAGGTTTTTTTAACCCTAAATGTCGTGATTTTAGAGCACGAAGTAGTCAGCATGATTACACTATTGAATAAGCTGGTGAACAGCGGAATCGATGGCATCATTGTGCAAGACCTTGGGCTGTTTAGTCTGGTCAAAAAGCATTTCCCAAGCTTAAACATACACGCCTCGACACAGCTAACAACGCATAACGAAGGTCAGGTACAGTTCCTGTCCAAAGTGGGAGCGTCGCGCGTTAACCTTTCTCGTGAACTCAACTTGACTGAAGTGGGCGCCCTAACAAAAGTAGCCCATGACGAGGGCGTGTTAACAGAAGTGTTCGTTCATGGCGCATTGTGCATCGCATTTTCTGGCCAATGCTATTCAAGCTCGGTCAGCGTGGGCAACTCCGGTAATCGTGGCCGCTGCAGCCAGGCTTGCCGTGATGAATATGAACCCACAGCTATGGGCAATAGATTCCCACTCAATCTAAAAGACAATTCGGCCTATTTTGATTTGCCCGAGTTGGTGAATGCGGGCGTGGATTCTCTAAAAATCGAGGGGCGGATTAAGGGCGCGCAGTATGTGCATACTGTAGTTGATAGCTGGCGAAAGCAAATTGATCAGTTTGTTGAAACCGGCAAGCTGCTGGATGACGACTCAAACCTCTACAAGGTGTTTAATCGGAACTTCACTAATCTTTTCCTCAAGGGTGATATGACAAAGTCGATGTTTATCGACAACCCACGCGATCATAGCTTTACTCATGCCAACGAAAAAAGTAACGCCATATCGCTTGTTCAAATTCAGGAAGCGCAGCAAGAATTATCTCAAGAGAAAAATGAGTTGGGCGCGCTTGTGGAGGGAAAAATACGGTACCTGAGCATAGCTAAACAAAAACTTAAATTTCACTTCTCAGGGAGACTGGGTGAACCGTTAACGGTGAAAGTATTTGTGACTGAAGTCGCGCTAAATGATGGTAATACTGAAGATCAAATCTTTACTGTCCAATCCGATATAGTATTAAGCAAAGCTGCTCAGTCCCCTATCGATCAGGTCGCCTTAGAAAAACGGTTCAAATCGTTTAGCAATGCTGAGTATCTGGTTGAAAGTTTTGACTTCGAAGGCCTGGATGCTGGCTTGAATATTCCTTTTAGAGAATTAACTTCACTAAAAAATAGGCTGGCTTTTCTACTCAACGGCTCAGTAGCCGTTATTCCACCTGTTGAAGTAACGCCATTAGCTCAACATGCAAAGATCGAAGAAAAACCAAAAATGTCTCTTTTGATCGCAGATGTTAAAGATATTTATCTGTGCAATGAAACAGATGCCACTGTCTATTTTAAACTGCCAGAGAGTTTTAAGGTAGGGAATAGAAAGCACATTGATATTTTTTTGGAAAATCCCAGACTCATTCCTTGGTTTCCTGCCGTGCTCATTGGTAAAGACTATCTGGAGGCGATTAAAGTACTCGAGGAAGTTAAGCCAAAGCATATCGTGAGTAACAATACCGGCATTGCCTACAAAGCGTTCGAACTGGGTATTGATTGGGTAGCAGGCCCGTTCCTGAACACGACCAATTCTTGGGCGCTGTTAACGCTGAAAGAAGATTTGAATTGCAAGGGCGCCTTTATCTCTAACGAGATCAACCACAACCAAATTCGTAATATTAGGCGCCCCGAGAACTTTAAGCTGTCTTATAGTATCTACCATCCAATTTTGATGATGACAAGTCGTCAGTGCTTCTTTCAGCAAACAGTCGGCTGTAAAAAACCAAGTATCGAAGACGGCTGCATGCAAACCTGTAAAAAATCCACGTCTATTACCAATGTGAAAGGTATTTCATTTTCGGTAGATAAACAGAAAGGCGGTTACCCTAGCATTTACAATCATGAGCAATTTCTGAATGTAGATGCCGTTGAGGATTTTTCACATTTGTTTGATGAGTTCTTTATCGATCTAACCGATATCGGCAGCGGATCAAAGGAAAAACCAGACAAAGTCCAATTGATTCATCACTTTGAAAACGTATTGAACGGGGTGCAGGCATCGGGCGTTCAATTACATGAGTTAGTCACGATATCGACCAATGCTCAGTATAAACAAGGCCTATAGCACTTTGGATCTTAAAAATTACAAGACGCTAGTTTGTTCCTAAAAGAAAGCTCTCACGGCTATCTAACCACAACGGATACTTGGCCATGGCTTTGGTAAACAGAGGCATTTGTAAATGCCGGTTTAACCAGTCTCGCAATCTAGGGTATGGGGATTGTAAATACCATTTTCGATCGACTCGAGCGAATTGACGCACAAATGGCAGCAAAGCATAGTCGGCCAAGCTAGCCCGGTCACCAAAAAAATAATCATTGCTGTCTAATCTTTTTTCCAATTCTGCAATAAATACTTCACAGATCTCGCGATCGGCGGCTTCAGATTCTTTATGAAATCGCTTAGCCAATTTGTACACCTCCAAATTGGGTTTAAATTCCTTATCGTTTCGCCTGATAAGTTCCAGAATCGTGTCTAGCTTGCTTGAATCGTCTGCCTGCAATACGTTCTGAGGGTCACTTAACCTTAGCGCCCACAGCATGATATCAATACTCTCATCAATAATAATGTTCTTTTGCTGCCCAATAACTAATACGGGCACGGTACCTTTGGGTGATAGCGCCAACATCTCTGCCGGTTTGTTTTTTGTGACAACTGCGCGAATCAGTACCGACTGCCCAGCCAATAAAATACCCAACCTGGCGCGCATGGCATAGGGGCAATGTTGTAAGGAATACAATATGGGTAGGTTTGCATTGGATTGAGACATACCGGAAAGTCTAATTCTTACAGGCAGACGATGCACGTAGTAACGGCCACTAAACCTGAAAGTCCCATAAACCGGTTCGATTTTTATGCCGGAAGCGCAGACCTCCAAAAATTGTCTACAGCATGCTTCGGTGTCTTAGCCAGCCTCTGCATTAGCTTAAAATCAATTTCTGATAAAGCATAACGAGCTCGAATGTCATCCAACATAGCTAACCAGAGCTTGGCAGTCATTTCTGAGTCATACAGTGCTCGGTGAAAAACACCCTCAACGGGGATATTCATATAGTCGACCAGGGTGCCCAATTTGTGATCCGGCGCCTGCTGAAATACACGTCGCGCGGCGAGCATTGAGCAAGAGAACTTACCAGAGTAGTCCATCGATATTCTCTCAAGTTCAGCATCGAGGAATCGCCTGTCAAAAGAAGCATTGTGCGCAACAAGATTATGTCCGCCGATAAACTCTGCAAAGTCTCGCATTACCTCACCACAGGGCCTGGCATCTCTGAGCATCTCGTTAGTAATCCCCGTGTAAGACTCGATGAACACGCTTACACGCTGCCCTGGATTCATCAGTTCCTGAAATCGCTCGGTCACCTCGCCGTTTTCAATCATTACCGCACCGATCTCAATAGCACGATCACCCTCTCCGGGCGACAACCCCGTGGTCTCGAAATCAAGAACCACGATTGTATTGGCATTAGGCATTTTGTTGCTCTTGCGACTCCAGTAATCTCGTATTCTCAGCGAATTAGTTCATTAACACCAGAACCGTCTACACTGCTGCCCCACGATCAACACTCTTGCGGCAAAACAGATGACCGAATCGACCATCAGTATTGGTTTAAGTAACCCAAAAAGCCCTGTAAACGTCGGCCTGGCCATGCGGGCGGCAGGATGCTTTGGTGTGGGTTCTGTCTTCTATACGGGAGAGCGCTACGACCGGGCGGCGCCATTCAATACCGATACACAAAACGCGAGCCTCAGCATTCCCCTAACCTGGGTGCCGACTCTGCCTGGCGATATTGCTGACAATATGCAGGTAGTCTGTGTAGAACTGGTAGAGGGCGCCATCGCGTTGCCGGCGTACCAGCATCCCGAGAAAGCCCTCTATATTTTTGGCCCTGAGGACGGCACCATTCACCAGAGCGTTATAGATCGAGCAGATTCTGTGGTCTTCATACCCACTATAGGAAGCCTGAACCTGGCGGCGGCGGTAAATGTGTTGCTCTATGACAGGCTGGCCAAAATGCCAGCGAGTAATTGCTACGAAGCACTGATTCGTGAAAGTCGAGATGCCAATAACCGCGTGAAGGTGAACGACAAATAGCATCTTAGAGCCCGCGATGAACAACGCCTATTGTGGATGTGGAGGTTTCTATGCCGGTTGAGTTTAGGCATTGGAGCCGCGAATAGCCGAGGGAGTGGTCTGGGACCAGCGCTTGAATGACCTGCGGAAATTGGTGGCATCACTAAACCCGAGCAAGCTGGCTATTTCCGTAACCGGAAGGTTTGTGCCATTGAGATATTCAAGAGAAAGCCGATAACGCACTTGATCCAGCAATTGCTGATAACGATTTCCCTCCTTCGCCAAATGGCGTTGCAGCGTACTTTCACTCATGTGCAATTGCACTGCCACCTTGGCGCTGGTGGGAAACTCTGAGCCGGCCTGCAACAGAATTTGCTGGACTCGCTCACTCACCATGCCCCCTTCACTGCCGCGCGACACCAAACGATCACACTCCCGCCTGAATATATCGCGCGCGATAGGATTCGAGGTTGAGATAGGGGAATCGAGGCTGGCGTTATCGAAAACCATCGCGCTACGCTCGGTGTTGAAACTCATTTCGTCACCGAAAATACTTTGATACAGCGTTATGTCAGACGGGGGCGAATAGCCAAATCTCAGCTTCAGGACCGCCGTTTGCCGACCCAACAAAATACTGCCGCTGTTTACGACCGCCGCATACAGTACTTCGGTGTAAAAGCGCTGCAGTGCCTGCGGTAAATGCGCCGCCCTTACCCACAACTCCAGCTCACCTTCGTGCTGCTGCAACTCAATACCAATGCTGGGCAAAATGACTCGGTTATAACGCACCAAGAGCTTTAGGGAGTCGCCAATAGTCGCGCTGGTCATCAAGGCATAGCCGAAGATTCCCTGAGAGGCGATACTGATTTGACTGCCAAATTTAAGCCCAAGCTGGCTGTCTTTTGACAGCTCGAGCGCATTGCTACAAGCAATATCAAGCTGACTCGCTGTCAGGTTAAGCGCTGCCTGAGGGTCGAGGTCGCTCGCACCCGTATTGCTCAGCAGTTGTGCACGCGATACGCCACTGGGCTCCAACACTTTCAGCAATGTCGCGATGTAGTATGAGTGCATGGTGGCTCCTTGATGGTATTTAACCCTGAGAGTGGTGGTATTTAACCCCCAATATGATGGTATTTAACCCCTATATTGATGGTATATAACCCTATCTATGCACACTTCGTCAACTAGGATGTCACCTCGTTACTCACCCACAGCAACCGGAGCACAGTTATGTCTTCTACAGCGCAAGCCGCACTCTACTCAAACTCGCCTTCCGTCACTGAAGTCGTCAGCCAGGCAACCACACCCGCTGGCGTGCAGATTAAGCCACGAAATCGCTCGCATGATATTGCGCAAGCGCTGCACGGCGAATGGTTGGATAACGATGCATTCCTAACGGCGGCGTTCAACGGCATGTCGATCACTTTCCCGGCGGGCGAAAAATTCTTTATCGATAGTGTCAGACATTTCAGCAATGACATTACGGACCCGGTCCTAAAGGAACACATTCGTGGATTTTGCGGTCAGGAAGGCTTCCATCGTCGCGAGCATCAACGCTACAACGAGGCACTGTGTTCCGCTCGAGGATACGACCTCGAAAAGCTTGAAGCGAAGATGACCAAGCGTTTGGCCTGGGCACAAAAAAACCTTTCACCCCTGGAAAACTTGGCTATTACAGTGGCAATCGAACACTTCACTGCCGTTTTGGCCGAGCTATTATTGGGTCCCAATTCTGTTATGAAAAAAGCCGACCCCACAATGCGCGAACTGTGGCGCTGGCATGCCGCCGAAGAGATGGAACACAAGTCCGTCGCATTCGATGTTTACCGTGCAGTCGGGGGCAGCGAGTCGCTGCGTATCGCGGTAATGAAGCGTGCGTCTTTCTTTATCGGGCTGGAGCTCATGCGGGCACTTATTTATATCCTGCGCAAAGACGGCAAACTGCTTAACATCAAACTATGGCGCCGCGGACTAGCAGGACTGTTCGGCAAACACGGTGCCTTCAGCGGCGGCATGCTGCCCTATAAAGAGTTTTACGCAAAAGGTTTTCACCCCTGGCAGCAAGATACACAGCAACTGCTGGTCGATTGGGCTGCCGAGACGACACCCCAAGCTGTATGACGAGTTAACTCCCGATCAGCTCGACTGATTCACCGAGCGCCGACAAAAGCCGCGATTGAGGCCAGGGTATCTGCCGTGATTTCAGGAGCGACATCAACAAACCCCATGTCTCCGGCATGGGGCGTCCCGTTCACCGTACGCGAACTGACCGTTACACCGGCTGCAAGCAATTTGCGATAGAGGGCCAGGCCTTCATCACGCAAAGGATCTAGTTCGTTCACTGAGATTAGATGCGGGGGCAATCCTTTCAATTCATCAATACCGGCGTAATAAGGCCACGCCAACGGATTAGTGCTGTTAGAGCCGTCTGGATCATACGCTTTCACCATCGACCTCAGGGTCGAACAACCCAACATGTAATCATCATTCTCGGTCAAAGACAGTAGCTCGGGGCTAGGGTTTGCGTAACCCCCGTAAATGTATGGGCACATCGCATAGACGCCGTCGATTTCGTCGATCCAGCCCTCTCTATTGGCTCTGAGCGCCGTCGCAATAGACAGATTTCCGCCACCCGATTCACCACTGAGGCTCACCGAGCGTAAATTCAATGTTTGTCTTTGCTGATGAGCCCAGCGCATCGCAACCACGCAATCGTTTAACCCAGCAGGGAAAGGATGATTACCCAGTGATCCAGCGCCATTGCGATATTCAACCCCGATGACTACGATACCCTGCTCTGCCAGGCTATTACGCCAGCGAATCGCGCCAGGATCAGCCGCTGTCATCATCACCATGGCGCCACCGTGGATATGTATAATCCCCGGCAGGGCTCCGTCACGATCTTTCGGCTGATGGATGAATAAAGTAATGTCGTTACCATCGTCGCCCTGGATAGTCTCTTGTGTCACTAAAACAGATTCGGCTTTTGGCATATTGGCAAACATCTCTGGATACGCCTGTGCCTGTATATTTTCAAAGTCCGTGCAGTAATCTAGGCATTGTTCGTAGCTGGCATCTGCGGGCAGCAGATCCACTCCTCCGCCAAAACCGCCCAACATTTTGACCACGGCGGCGATCCTGGGATCAGCCCTGGCATCAGTCTCAAAACGGATATCGTCGTTACCTAATCGTCCGGGAAGTCTAGACTGGTCAATCATGTTGCAGCGCCTCTAGCTAGGTTATGAAGTAAACGTTATATCAGAGCCTGAGGGGGCAGGTCTCCCATTTCCCATTACTAGTAATCCCCAACACCCAATTTCGCCAGGGTTTTTTGGTCGGGGAAACCGTCGCCGATAAGCCCTGCGCCCATCTGAAACTCTCTCAGTGCCGCCCGGCTCGCCGGCCCCAGTAATCCATCAATTTCCCCAACTTTAAAGCCCTTGGACAACAACAGCTCCTGCAATTGGATGACTTCGCTGCGATGCAGCCGGGGTTGATCGCTCGGGAGCACCCTATAGAGAGGCCCTGCGCCTGCTATCCGATCCGCAAGATGCCCCACCGACAAGGCATAACTGGTTGAACGATTCCAACGCATGATAACTTCAAAATTATCATAGACCAGAAATGCGGGCCCGGTATGCCCCGCGGGAACAACGAGTTGCGCTTCCATATTGGCCACCACGGGCAAAGCGCTTCCGCCTGCCTTTTGCAGACCCTGCTCTCTCCAATTTATGAGCGGTTGCTGCTGCCCCGCTTGGGAAAAATCGTAACCAACCGGCAGTTGCACCTCCCTACCCCATCGCTGCTCGCGGCTCCACCCCAACTGACTGAGAAAATTCGCCGCTGAGGTCAGCGCGTCCCGCCTGCTATTCCACAGATCTATCTTGCCATCACCATCGCCATCGATGGCGTAACGTAAATAATTAGACGGCATAAACTGCGTGTGCCCCACCGCGCCGGCCCAGGACCCCTTCATATCTTCGGCCAGCAGCTCTTCGCGCTCCATTAACTTTAGGGCCAGTAAAAATTCCGTGGTAAAAAACTTACTGCGACGCGGATCACAGGCCAGGGTAACCAGGGAGTCAAGCGTAGGCATACCCCCAAGATAACTGCCAAAATTTGTTTCCAGCCCCCAAAAAGCCACCAGGTATTTCCCAGGAACACCGTATTGCTGCGTCAAGTCGGCTAAAAATCCACCCAGCTCCTGATTAAGAGCACGGCCCTTGTCTATTCTGGTTTGCGACACCCGGTTGCCGAAATAATCAGCAAACGATTGAGTGAATTCAGGCTGGGAACGATCGAGCTCTATGACCCGCGCCTGAAATGCAAGCCCAGGTATCACTGTATCGACCGTCTCACTGGAAACACCTTCGGCGGAAGCCCGCTGCGCCATGCCAACCAAACACTGTGAGAATTCAGCCTGATCGGCAGCCACAGACGAGCAGGAAAGCCCGACTAAAAAAATACTAAAGAGGAGACGCAAAATACTTCCCGATTGAAAAATTATAAGAGTGTCAGCTACACAGCGGCGTTGCTTTGCTGCCGATCGAAATAGTTTACTTCAGACATGATGCAATACGGTATGGATTCTGGAAGAAAAAATATTCGCTACACCCTGTTTTTTTCTTCTGCCTGGCTCAACTTGCCTGTCTATACTAATTGAAGATATTGAGGTTCAGCTTTGTTTAGGAAGCCAAAGGGCCTGCACTCCCAGAGCTCGCGTCTTACTGCCCCATCTGGGTGGTAAATGTCGCCAGGTCGAAATAATCGCGCCACGCCGTGATATGCCCATCGACTATCTCAAAAGTACCCATGACAGGCATCGAAACCGTCTTGCCGCTCGACAGGTAAAAGTTGTCTATCCGTTCTGTCAGCACTTTGTTGCCATTTTCCGCGATGCTGAGGACTTCCCAGTCGACGGATTTCAGGTCCATTCCGTTCGTTACGAATTCAGCGACGACGCCCTTGCCGCGCAGCTCTTCCATTGGAATGTTGTGGTAAACCACATCTTCGCTGAACGCCGCGACCACTGCGTCCCAGTCCATGCGATTCCATGCGTCAATGAAGTCCATGACGATCTGTGTATTGCTCATATTATATCTCGCTCTGTGGGGGACCGCCGGTTGCATATTGGCTAAACCTTTAATAACGCAATTAACCAACGGAGCGATAAACCTGCCCGTTGCCGTTAGCGTCAGGAAAAAATAATAGATAACAAGGACGATATCCTGATCATGACCACAACCGCCGTAAGAAATCTGCTGCTTGTAGTTGTAGCAGCTATAGCAGTGTTTATCTACGCATCAAAAAAATCTGATGAGACCTTGCCCCAATCTGAAGCTGTCGAGGAAACATCCAATCCAGCAGAGGTGCGTGTCGTCGAGTTGGTAAATGACGAGCTCGTCAAACAGGCCGATAGCGAACCGGGCACCTGGCTGTCCAACGGGCATACCTATAAGGAACAAGGGTTTTCTCCCCTGGACCAGATTAATCGCGATACCGTGGACCAACTTAACCTGACCTGGGCCGCAGAGCTGCTCCGAGCCCACCCCTATACCGCCGTCACATGGGCCGATTATCGAAATCTCCGATGAAGCCCGAGAAGCGCCGCCAGTCGGGGTGCGCCAAAGGCCTTCGACCCTCTCACAGTGAGAGCCACGATGGTCCGTGGAGCAGGCCCACTTTTGGAAAGGCGGTGGCAATCTCTTCACAGACGCTTCCGCAGCAGATATCCGGCGCGCAGGACCTCTCTATTTCAAAACCTGCGCCATGCGCCAAGGCGCCAAAGTTCGATCAGGCGGCAGCATCCCGGACCTCAGGCAATTGACTGCCGGCCATCGCGAGCTTTTTGAGGATGTTGTACTCAACGGTATTCTCGCCAGCCGGGGAATGACGAGTTTCGCCGATGATATGTTAAATACCCGTCGGCTCAGATTAAAGCGCTGTGTAGTACAGGATAATTAGCTACCTTTTGTCTCTTGCAAGCAATTGCCTCCATCCACCACTAACATTTGCCCGGTGATGTAACTGGCGCCGGGGCTTGCCAGCGTCGCCGCACAAAACGCAACTTCATCCGGGGTGCCGGCGCGGCCCAGCGGGGTGTGTTTCGACGCGGCAGCTTCATCCTCAGTTTGCGAGGCAGTGGCAATCCAGCCAGGGGCGACGTTGTTGATAGTAATTCGGTGCTCGCCCACTTCGAGCGCAATGGCGCGGCTCATTCCGACCATCGCAGCCTTGGCAGCACTGTAAGCGGCATCGCCGGGATTGCTAACCAGCGGCCCAGTAACAGAGGCGATATTAATCACGCGGCCATAGTTATGGCCGATCATATGCTGGACTATTGGGCGAGTGAGGTTGAAGCAAGTCGTGAGGTTGCGCTCGATACTTTTATCCCAGGCGTCGTCGCTGGTGCGGACAAAGTGGCTGCTGCAATCGACATTACCTTGCATGGTCATACCGGCGTTGTTGACCAGTATATGAACTTTTCCAACGGCTGCGGTAATGTCTGCCACCAGCCTAGAGGTGGCGGTACGATCGGTGAGATCGATGATCAACCCCTGTGCTTGCAAACCTTGTGCGCGCAGCTCTTCGGCACGCTGGTGTATGCGCTCTCCGGTGGCCGTGATATACACATTTGCCCCCAGTTGCGCCAGCAGGCGCGCAGTTGCAAAGCCGATGCCGTCGGCACTACCGGCACCGGAAATAAGGGCGACTTGATTAGCCAGTGAGAAGGCGGCATGCATAAGGGTTCATCCTGTGAGGTGTGGGCTAAAACGCTGAAACAATGGCACAATGGCGACGTTGAGACAATGTCGTTAGGACGGTTCATTAATTTGCTCTCCGCCAAATATCTAACACGAGGTCATTTACCCAAGATATTTTTCTAAAAGCTCAACGTTTCTCAAGTGAGCATTTTTCTCAATTCTAGTGACGCTTGCCATAAATACTTCAGCCGCAGGGCTGAGTGTCCGATGTTTCAACAAGATAAATCCATGAGGTGGCGTCAACCA
>JBLGAR010000098.1:0-17919 GCA_047612385.1 Cryomorphaceae bacterium
TATCTGTGATGTACTTGGCAGACTTAATACTGCAGGGTATACAGGCGTTCGTGCTTATCCACATAATAAGCACATTGGCAGACGGACATAGAATCTCGCACGGAGTGAAGCATGAGCCAGGAATCGCCCCCATTGATTGTTTGGCTGTACACGTTTGTTGTGCTGATTTGCGTGGTCAGCGCTATCGCCATCGCGCTTTGGATCACGGGAATGGACGTCTGGTCCTTTCTGTTATGATCTGAAACCTGAATGATCTAGGCATGACAGTAACTTCGCCATTCTGGCTGACCGCAATGTTCGCAACCGTTGCTTTCTACTGGTTATTCCCAGCAGCATTACGTCCAAAATTCCTTACCGTAGCGACAGCCTGTTTTTTACTCTATGCGGATTATAGAGCGGCTGTACTGTTGGCAATATTTGTCGCTAGCAGCTGGATGTTACTGAAACTGAGGCCGAAACACTCCGTCCTGATTGCGCTGGCCATACCTTGCTTGGCTCTCGTGTATTATAAGCTGCAGATGAATGCAGGCCCTGTATCTACTTTTGGGGGGGTCGCTATACCGCTGGGGTTGTCTTATTCCACGTTCCGGATACTGCATTACGTCATCGAAAGCTCGCGAAATAACCTGCCCGAACATAAATTTGCCGATTATCTGGCCTACATTTTCTTTCTGCCAACGATTCTAGTAGGTCCTATAAACCGGTTTCCGCAGTTTTTGAATGACCGCTTATCGAGCCTGTGGCGGTCAGAGCACATATCCGGCGGACTTGAGCGTATTGTTATAGGCTATTTCAAAATTACGGTGATTGCCACTTATCTTCTATCGAAAGTGAGCTCACAATGGTTAGCAAATACATACGCGGACTCATCGCCGTTTGGCCACTATCTTGAGGCTGTAATAGGTAGCCTCAATCTTTACATGCTGTTTTCTGGCTACTCCGATATTGCTATTGGCTTTGCCATGATGCTTGGCTACACGGTCATGGAAAATTTTCGTTTTCCATTCCTGCAAAAGAACATTGCGGACTTCTGGCGTTGCTGGCACATATCCCTGACCAGCTGGTCTCGCGAATATGTATTCATGACGGCACTTTCGCTGACGAGAAAGCCCTATTTAGCGACGCTTTTAAGTCTATTATTTATTGGTATCTGGCATGAAATTTCTTTTCGATATGTTGCCTGGGGTCTCTACCATGGTATGGGAATAGTGGTATGCATGCAGTGGGGGAAGTTTAAGAGGAAAGCGAATCTGCCTTCCCCGCAAAGCGCCACGCTGGTAATGGCTGCTAACACGCTAAAAGTGTTCATGACCGCAAACTTCTTCTTCCTTGGCTACTTCATCGCACCAGGAGTCTCGGGGATGGTGCCCCAGTAATGATAATGGTTCTTACGGCCGGGATGTTTTAGTGTGTACGGATATCTAAGAAAATATGTTGGACCCCGGTGGGCGAATACGCTAGCGCCGATACTCTATACGCTGATGATTCTTGCCGTAGCCTACTGCATTTTCGAGCCACAGGCCGAATTTAAGTATCTTGGTCTTTGACATGCCAGACAATACCCGCAAATCCGAGATTCTCACAGGGCTGACCATCCTTGCTTTAACCCTTGGATTATTTTTTGCAGGGGAAATCGCCCTGAGGATGTTGCAGTGGCTAAAATTTGGGCAGCAGGAGTCAGTCGAGAATAGTAGCGCATACTTCATCGATGAAGCGACGGGGTTGCGCCTCAACGTAGCAAATCGAACATTGGGCGATATTCGGATCAATAATCTGGGATTTCGCGGCCCGGACATTACAGTACCTAAGCCTTCGGGCACTTTCCGTTTGGCTTTTCTGGGCGCTTCCGTCACCTACGATCCATACAGTCCAGAAGGCGAAAACTGGCCCCATCTAGTGTCCGAAGTCCTGGGGCGTCGGGTGGGTGACTGCGAGATAGATTACGTCAATGCCGGCAAGCCCGGATACGATATGAAGTCCATTGCAGACCTGTACACCCATTTCGTCGTGGGCACTGACCCGGATATGGTTATTGTAATGACCGGGGGGTTAAGTTCTGCGCTTGAATGGTATGGGGCGCAGCAAGGCTTTGATACGGACCACACCTCATATCGCAGCACATTTAACAAGTACTCGCTACTTTTACAGAAACTGGAGAAGAACGTTCGTGTTATTAAACTGGCGCGTTCCGCAAGATCAAGGTCCGGGAAACTGGCAGTGGATGTCGATATTCTAACCAGAAGACTAAGGCAGGATTTAGTCTTACTTTTAGATAAGATCAATGACGCACAGCGTCTGATAGGCATAGTAACACTTGGTGGTAAAATGTCCGATAACATGGCATGGGATGAGCTTGTCGCGGCAGGCAATACGCAGCTCTACTACATGCCGCATGTCTATCTTTCGGACGTCGTCGTGCTACGCAACGCATTTAACCTGTCCATACCCGAAGCGTTAGCAGGGTTTCGTGCAATTACTATTGCAGATGAAGGACGTATCCCAAGTAGTAGTGTGTATTACAAGGACTCGGCCCACTTTACACCAGCCGGCTCCGCAGCAATGGCAGCAAGGGTAGCGGACCAGCTGCTTGGGAGCCAAGAGTTTAGGTCTCTTTTATCAGAGCGCGGTTGTTCTGTGTTCTGATGGGAATAGACTTTGCCAAGGCACGAAAGGTGCAATTTTAAACAGGAAAGTACAATGTCTGACATCATAGAAGTTTTGAAATCCTATATGCGCGATGATTTGGATATAGACACCAGTAAAATCACCTCCGAAACGCTGCTAGTCAGCGAGGGAGTTATCGACTCCTTCTCTCTTATCGCGTTATTGACATTTATTGAGAGCACCTTCAAGTTCCGGGCTGGCGCAACTGATTTGAATCTGGCCAATTTCGATTCGTTGGATCGGATTCATAGATATATCGAAATGTGTAAAGCTTGACCAATCTATTCTGTGCCTCGCGTTTTAGGCTTGTTGATGCAGGGCGTTTGTGAACCCGGGGGAAGTCGATCAAACTGCGGAACTGTTCGCAATTCTTTCATGATTGGCTACATATTCCCTTGGTCAAGTGCTATACCTCGTATTTATCATATCCTTTTCAACAGGTAGGCAGCGATGCGTATGCTCGAAACGACTGTCCCTTGGCTTACCATTCCGGCCATGCTGGAAGCTAACTGCCTTCGATTTGAATCGAAATGCGCTTTGGTCGATGGCGAGGTCAGCCTTAGCTATCAACAGCTATTTTCCGCCGTTCAGCGCGCCAGCTGCGCGTTAATACGATCTGGGATAGAGCCTGGCGATCGCATTGTCATATGGGGACCCAACAGCTGGCGCTGGGCCGTCGCGGCATTGGCATGCTGGTGGCGAGGGGCTGTTGTGGTACCGATATCGGCACAGGCCAAAATCCTGGAAGGCCGGCCACTCATCGAAAAAATTAACCCGACTGCGATCTTCCTTGACGTCGCGAGCCAGGAGGAATCAATCGACTGGGGCGGCCTTTTTGCTTCGTGCAAAATATTCAGCCTTGCTGACCCCATTCAAAGGAAAAATCAGTCTACTGAAGGTTGGTCGACGGTTTGTGACGGCGATGCCGAGGCCAAAGGCCCAGCGGCGGTATGCCCTGAGGACACCTGCCAGATACTTTTTACTTCTGGCTCCACCGGCACGCCCAAAGGCGTTATCCGGCAACATTCACAGGTCATCAGGAATCGGCATGCCAGCTCACGGCGCAGAGGATTTACCAGTGACGACATATTATTGGGGACCTCCCCTTTTTCTCACACGCTAGGGTTAAACGGCAACCTATTGCGGAGCCTGATGCTAGGCGCAACCTTTGTAATTTGTAGTAACCCCAGCCCGATCAAAATCGCTGATCTTATTCGCAAGCGGGGCGTAACTGCAATGAGCGCGCCACCGTCTCTGTTCAATATGCTGCTAAATCTTGAAGATGAAATAATGGATATTGGAAAACAGTTGCGATTGGTTTCAATCGGCTCTGCGGCTTTATCCGAACAGCTTATTTCCCGATTGATGGAAGTGGGTGTGGACTCAATTTCCTGCGGTTACGGAATGACTGAATGTGATTCGATCTGCTCAGCTACCAGCGATATGGGGGAGAAAGTTATAACCACGACGGTCGGTACCCCCGAGGATGGTATCGAACTGCTGCTGGTTGACCAGCGCGGGCAACGTCCGTCAGGTGGTGAATCTGGCGAAATCCTCGTAAAAGGCTATAGCACAACACCCGGCTATTACAACTCAGACGAAGATACTAAAGAGCTCTTTACAGTGGATGGGTGGCTCAAAACCGGCGATATAGGCAGGTGGACACCAGAGGGATTTCTGCAAATTCTGGGTCGAAAGAAGGACGTGATTCTTTCTCATGGCTATACGCTTTTCCCCGCTGAAATTGAGGATCTAATGCTAAAAAGCAATATGCTGAAGTCTATTGGGGTTTTTGGCGTGGAACATCCTCTTGCCGGTGAGGTGTGTGTGGGAGCTGTTGTTCCGCACGATGCGGCAATATTTGAACATCGTAAGCTGTTAGTCTGGGCTAGAAAGAACATTACACGCTATAAAGTCCCAGCAATCATTTATGTTGTGGATCAACTACCCACCAATACCAATGGCAAATTGGATAGACGGAAATTGCGCCAGCAATGCGCATCTCGTACTCATGAATGAACCTATACCAAGTGGCTACAAATGGCTTCAGTTGATCCCGCAGAGCTCGTCTATTTCGGCTTCGTCGGGGGAGGGGCGCAGCTGTAATTGGTTAATCGAATACTCACTGGCCCTAAGACTTCAGCTTAATGCGTTAAGCGTTGGTCCCGGTGATAGAGTCATCAATATCATGCCACAGGGAGATAGGCAGATAGTGGCGTCGCTTGCTGCTACTACAATAGCGATAGTGGCTCCTTTAGCTCCGGAAAGTACGAGAGCCGACATTGAAAACCATATAGCAAAGTTGCTTCCAAAGGTTGCTCTTATCGATTCAACACTTTTGGAAAAATTCCGAAACATCTATTTGGAAAATGGCGTAATAGTAGTGAGCCTGTATCCTGATATGAGTATGGAAGTTATTCTTCCCGATGAAATGAATTCTACCCCGATGCATTGGCTGGATAGCCCCAGGGGCCCGGGTATGTTGTTACCCACCAGTGGGACTACCGGAACGCCGAAGTTGGTCTACCTCAGTACTACCCAGCTGTTGAAAGTCGCTGGTCGAATAGCTAAAACATTGGGCCTGGGGAACACAGATCGATACCTTTGTGTACTGCCTGGCCATCATATACACGCACTCAGCACAGTTATGGCATCACTTATTTCTGGGGGCAGCATAACCGTGACAAACCGGTTTAGCCCGGCTGCTGCTCTAGGATTGTTCCAAAAACACCGTATCACCTGGATGTCAGCGACTCCCACACACTACCGCTCACTCTTGAGCATAGTCGGGGGCCCTACACAGGGCTTTGAACATCTAAGGTTTCTGCGGTCTGCATCCGCGCCGATGGACGAACATTTGAGTAATCAAATATCTTCTAGCTTTGCAGTGCCATTAATCCAGGCCTACGGTATGACAGAAGCTGGGCCACTGATTTGCTCAAACTCGCAGGAGCCCCGAGGAAATAGGCCCGGCTCAGTTGGAGTTCCCCGAGGAGTTAGCGTTTCAATCAGGCAACCAGGAGACGAAGCGACGGACTCGCTCGCTGGTGAGATATGGATCAGGGGTGAGACTGTTTCGACGCAGTATTGGGAGCTTGGCTCTACCGATCCAAGTGAAGACGGGGGATGGCTAAATACCGGTGATCTTGGATTTATAGATAAAGACGGCTTTCTCTTCGTAACTGGTCGTAAACGCGACATCATAAATTCCGGTGGCGAAAAGCTTATCCCATTGAAAATAGAAGCTGCACTAATGCAGCATCCAGCGGTAGACGATGCTGCCGTTTACCCGGCACCACACCAGAGTCTGGGGGAATCTCCGAACGCTGCAATAGTGCTGTCAAAAGATTATGTTGGTTTGCGACATAGCATTGGTATTCAGCGCGAATTGATAGAGGAAGTTCGGCTGCACTGTGTTTCTCTACTTGCCGCATCCCAGGTCCCTCACCGGATCGATATCTATGATTCGATACCAAGAAATCCCGCTGGGAAAATTCAACGACAGAAACTGTTTGAACTTCTTATATGCGCTAAAGGGCCGCCGGGTTGTAGTTCATCAAACAAGCAAGTCAGCCGCGACATTGGCGAAGCTATTGAACGTTGTTGGCGTTCAGTGCTTTCTCCACAGTTAATCCACGGCGCCGACAATTTCTTTAGTTTGGGTGGGGATTCCCTTACGGCATCCCAATTGACGCTTGATCTTGAGGGTAGATTCAAAATCAAGCTATCAGATGACTTCTTTCTTAGGTGTCCAAGCCTTGATCAGCAAACGAAAGAAATTGCGGGCTTGTGTGACGGCAAGTCAGATGCTTCGATCCCGGTTCCTGGTATTTCACGTTTTGGAGATATTGCCCCGCTGAGCCCAGGCCAGCGGCGATTGTGGATAGTGGATCAACTGGGCGCGGGTCCGGAGTACACGATGTGCGCGCCCGTATGGATCAATGGAAGTATTGATTTTCATGCACTTGAAAATGCTCTTAAAGAAGTGGTCAGAAGACATAGTGCTCTTCGAACTTCAATAAGGTTGCTCGACTCAAAGCCAGTTCAATACATCGAACGCGCGCTGGATCCGTCGATTGTTTTGCGTGACGTCAGGGCCAATCGGAAGACCGACGAGATCGAAGAGGTTTTAGGGATAGCAAGGGAAGAGCGATCCCATAAGTTTAACTTGGCGCTGTCACCGCCTGTGCGATATACGCTGGTGCGCGTTGGTGAGTCGAAGTATGCATTTATTATGACGATTCACCATATCGTCTGCGACGGATGGTCAGTCCCCGTATTCTTTCGTGATTTATTTACTGTTTATTCGAATGCTTTTTGTTCCGCACACATTGCACTTCCCGAGATCTCACAGAACTATCATGACTTTTGCTACGATCAGAATGACTATACACACACAGCAGAGCACAAGGAGAAACTTGATTGGTGGTGCTCACAATTAAAGGGCGTAGAGCAGGCGCTCCCCCTCTTTCCAATAAATCTGAATAGTGGATTAGCCGCAGGTGCTGCGGCAGAGCGCCATTTATGCATAGACCGAGCAACGACTCTATCCTTGAGAAACATGGCGCAAAATCAAGGGAAAAGTTTATATCCAATTCTTATGGCAGCCCTGCAGCTTACAATATTTATGGTAACGGGCAAGTCCAAATTCTGTTTAGGTACCGTTAACGCGAATCGATCAAAACGTGAGTATCAGGACAGCGTCGGTTTTTTTGCAAACACACTGGCGATACCAGCCCTTGTAGAGCCAGAAGCGCGTATAAATGATTTTTTAGATCAGGTGGCACGCGTATGCGTCGGGGCCATTAGCCGCGGCGATGTCGACTTTGGCCAGGTGGTTGGTAGACTCGACCTCGATCACCGAGGCACTGCGAATTCACTGATAGAGGTGATGTTCGCCTATCAGAGCTACCCCTCTCTTGGCACAAGATTGTCAAATATAGCCGGTGATTTTGACGTGACTCCTTTCCAGATAGATAGTGCATCTACCAAGTTTGAGTTAACTCTTTATCTGACGCCTGATGATGACACGCTGGCTGGAAACTGGCAGTACCGCACTAGCCGTTTCTGTGAGGCTGATATTGACAGAATTAACGAAATATTCCTCTTTATTCTAAAGTCGATTCCTACGATACAAGACAAGGATATAGGTGATCTAAAAAGAGAGTTGGTGCCAGCAGTCCGAACGAACCCGGGGCCACGAGAAGGCGGTGAATCCGATACTCTGCTGACGAGGATTTGTATGTTCGCCACTAGCGCACCGGATTCTGTTGCCATCAGGTGTGACGGCGCAACGCTTTCTTACTCACAGCTATATCGGCGTATCGATAGTCTAAGCGGATATTTGAAAAATACAGGTATACGGCAGGGGGCCAGGATTGGTGTTCTTCTTCCCAGGAACGACCACGCTGTAGTGGCCGCATTATCGATCTGGAGCTGCGGCGCGACCTATATACCACTGGATTGTAGCTATCCTGAGAAAAGAATGGAGTACATGTGCAAGGATTCCGGAATGGACTACCTTGTTCTCAACAATGACACCTGCGATGCGGCCAGGAAACTTAAAAGCACATTCACCGCAAGGAATATCATCAACCTGGACAGCCAGGTCGAAGAAATACGCTCATCAAATTCTCGAGTAGAGCTTGCTTCGACTACCGATAACGATATTGCATATATCATATATACGTCAGGCTCAACTGGAAGACCTAAGGGCGTAAAGATAAGTTACGCCAACATATTGCATTACTTTTCAACCATGGCTACCGAGCTTGCGATTTGTAAGGACGATGTCTATCTCCATACGGCATCCCTCTCCTTTTCGTCATCTATCAGGCAGTTCGCACTCCCTCTTTACTGTGGTGCAAGTGTCTATATTGCCAGCCGAGAAGACGTTCTTAATGCGATACGAATACCGCAACTGGTAGAGGCAGTTGGTATCACGATACTCGATCTTGTTCCCAGTCACTGGAGAAATGTACTTCGCGCCTTAGAGATCTCAAACTCAGCTACGGCGTTGTTGCAGCCAGATAGCTTGAGGCTTCTACTATCTGCTAGCGAAGCGCTTTCAATCGACCTGGCAAAGTCGCTAGTTGAGTATTGTCCAAGTGCCCGGCTGGTCAGTATGTACGGACAAACGGAGACAGCGGGCATAGTCCTGGTAAATGTAAACCCACTAGCGGATAGCGCCACTGTCTATGTGCAACTGGGTCGGCCAACTCCAGATACTGATCTGATTATTGTCGACGAACACGACAACGAAGTTGCACAAGGGCGGACTGGTGAGTTGATCGTAATGGGCTCTTCGGTCGGACAAGGATATATTGCGGAAGACAATAATTCAGACGCAGCCTTTTTCAAATATCATGGCAAGAGCGCTTATAGGACGGGCGATCGGGTCAGGAGCAACAACCTTGGCGAAATACAATATGTAGGAAGGTCCGACTCTCAAGTAAAGCACCGTGGTGTCAGGATTGATCTGGGCGAGATTGAATCAATTGCACTTCAGCAATCTTTCATTTCTGAAGCCAGTGCATGCCTGATGCGATCTTCCACTAATTCCACCCAACTGCATCTTTTTTTCTGCAGCGAACATGCAAGTGAGACGGAGAGCGAGTTTATCACCCAATTGAAATCATGCTTAGCAGCGCAATTGCCCGCTTACATGCTCCCCACGACCTACACCCGTCTTGAGAAATTGCCCCGGAATACTAATGGTAAGGTTGACCGAAATATGATCGCTAATACGGCTCCCATCGCGGCAACTATTGGTTTATCGGTTAGGCCTCAAGGCAATCTCATTGAACGGCTTGTCGAAGTATGGAAAGAGGTGCTCAGCGTAGAAAATGTGAGTACTCATGATAATTTCTTTGATTTGGGTGGGGACTCCATATCGATTATCGAGATCGTCGGTTGCGCGCTCGATGCGGGTATTCCGTTAACTCTAGAGATGCTGTTTCAGTATCAAACCATTAGTCAACTCGCTGGCGTGCTAGATCAAAGCGAAAGTGTCTCATCGCAGCCCGCTATATTTGAGCCTGAAAAGAGCAGTGAAATTCTGCCCTCCAAACCTATACCGGATCGTGAGGAGCGCACTAGATTTACTATCGACAGTTTGCGCGATTTCAGTTTGGAAGCTCTATGCAAGGCGGGGCTGGCGGAAGAGGGTGCGCGGATATTGACGGAGGTCCAACTGGAATCCAGTCTGCGCGGGCAGGCAACGCATAATATTGCAGATATTCCGCGTTATGCCAGGCGGCTTAGTCGTGGTGTTCTCAATGGCCAACCCAATATTTTGGTCACTGATACAAGTCCCGTCAGCGCAACGATTGACGGCGACAATGCACCCGGCCAGTGGGTCGCGACACTGGCTATGAATAAGGCGATTGCTATTGCATCGACCCATGGTATTGGAGTTGTCGGTGTTCGTCGCTCAAATCATTATGGCGCGGCGGGGCAGTACGCATGGCAAGCTACTCAATCCGGATTTATCGGCTTATGTTTCACTAACGGTCCTGTAGTGCTAGCGCCCTCTGGTGGTACCGTCCCTCTTTTCGGGAATAACCCGCTGGCTATTGGCATTCCGAGAGCTGGAACTTCCCCGTTTATTTTGGATATAGCCATGAGCGTCGCTACGCGAGGCAAAATCGGACTGACTGTTGCAGAAGGTAAACCACTGGAGCCGGGCTGGATCTTGGACAGAATGGGAATACCCAGCACCTCTCTGGGAGATCTGTCTGCTGGGCTGGCCGCGCCTATAGGCGGGCATAAGGGCTATGGCCTGGCGTTCGCTATCGAGATACTGGCAGGAGCACTGACTGGGTCCGGGTACTGCGCGGATCACAGCGGAAAAGCAGCTGCAAAGCACGGCGGTTCGGACATAGGCCATCTATTTGTTACCCTCTCCCCCGAATTACTTATGCCCGCTGATGTTTTTCAGCGGCGTATAGAAGACATCGTCGATCAAACAAAATCCAGTAGCAGAGTGGCTGGGGTGGAAGAAATTTTTGTTCCGGGCGAAATAGAAATGAGAGAACGTGAGCGCAACCTGGTAGCAGGTATCCCGCTGCATGATTCCGCCGTGAAACGATTGATGGATTATGGCGTAAATTCAAATATTCAAAGTGAAATTGTTAAAGCTGTTAAACACGATGAGAGCTAAAGCATGAATAGTAAAAAGTACAAGTCGGAAATAGAAAAGCCGCAGATTTTTGGCTACAAAAAGCCTCCACCCGAGCTTCAGGCTAAAAAAGAGGTAGTGATACTCTGCCAAACACCCACAATTCGCGGTTCAGTGCACGTTGTTAGAGGTGGCGCTGGCGAGCACCTTCATTCTCACAAGAGTGTAGACGGGTTTTGGATGGTACTTACGGGTAGCGTGGCATTCTATGGCGAGGGGGACACTTTCTACGGAGAATTCGGGCCAGGCGAAGGTATACTCATGCCGCGCAATAATCGCTATTGGTTTGAGAGCGTAGGGGACGACGATGCTGAAATAGTGCAGGTTCTGCATTTCGATAAAGGTAAAGTATTCGATCGTGAAGACCATGAGGAAGCCAAATTCGACCGTGCTGAAATTAAAGTGCTGGTAGGCAGAAAGCAAATGCCAAAACCTTCCACATGAGATGTTTTCTGTAGAATTCCAATGGTCGCTGTGGTGTTGCCAACTCAACTCGCCGATATTGATAGGATCGGTACATGAACACCTATAAACGCCACCGCTTCCAGCTAGGCGCCCCCCACCAGATATAATTTCCTACGCCGTCTGGCTCTACTACAGGTTCAACCTGAGCCATAGAGATATAGAGGATCTCCTGGCCGAGCGCGGCATCACTGTGAGCCGAGAAGCGATCAGGCTCTGGTGTATCAAATTCGGAGCTATTTACACCAAAAGATTGAAGCGGAAACGCCGAGGCTACGGCGACACCTTCTTCATCGATGAAGTCTTTGTCAAAATCAATGGCAAGCAGCATTATCTATGGCGTGCTATTGACCAGGAGAGCCTGCTCCATGACCGTAGCGAGTGCTTTGGGTATGGTGAAGTTATTGATGTGTTTCTTCAGGCAAAGCGAGATGGAACTGCTGCAAAACGGTTTTTCAGGCGTCTGCTACGTTCACATGGAAGTGAGCCTAGGAAGATCGTGACTGACAAGCTGCGCAGTTATGGTGTAGCTCAACGGGAGCTGATGCCGGATGTGATTCATATCACTGAGCAGTATGAGAATAATCGGGCAGAGCAATCGCATGAGGCAACCAGGGTGCGAGAACGAGTAATGCGGCGATTCAAATCAGTCAGTCAGGCAGGCTCAGTGATTCTTGGGTTCTCATGCTGTGATCAGCAACCTGTTCAACCTGGGCAGGCATCTGGTCCGAGCGCAGCACTATCGGAATCTCAGGGAAAGTGCGCTCGCTGATTGGAGTAGGGCGGTTGCTTGAAGTGAGGCGGTAGGAATTGTTTCGCTTTGAATTTTTAACTTGCCGGAACCCTTTCCCCTCCTAATTGGCGTCCAAAGCTTTGGACAGGGTGCGATACTATATTGGGGGAGAACGTCTAATCTGACGTAGGTCAACAATGTGAGACTTCAGGCAAGGAGGCAAACAGGCAAAACAGGCAAAACAGGCAAAAAGAAACCCGCCGAAGCGGGTATATTTCACCAGTGTTTAGGTGTGCTTACGCCTTTCTTTTCCTACCGTAACCGATGCCAGCTATGCCGAGAGTCATCAGGGCTAGGGTGGTGGGTTCGGGGATGGCGGCCGTCTGATAGGAAATCCGATTACATTCGCCGCTGTCGATATCACAAATGCCACCGGTAATATTATCCCTGGCGTACCAAGATACCCCATTAGCTCCGTCTAAATACTTGTCGGTAATATCCGAATCTTTGAACCAGGCGTCGTAAATAATTACAGCTGGATTACGCCTCGTAAAATGACTGGTGTCACCTATAAAATCCGATGTATCCAGGAAGACGGGATGAAGACCGGATGCTAGCCACTGGGCTTGACTCGCCCACTGCCAGCCCGTGTCGGCGGCGGCGGCAGTTACCATATCGCTAAAGGTAGCCCTTGGGCCTCTTATCTCCCATATATTTCCATCTGTCCCAATAAAGCCTGCTGACACTGTTGAGCTGAAGCCGCTAAGCAAAAGTAAGCACAGGGGAAAAAATATTCTGGTTTCAAGCTTCATGCAAGCATTTCCAACTTTAGTTATCGATAAGGCTTTAGCTAATCTGCTTCAGCAATTCATGTGCCAACACTAAGCCATTGATTTGAGTCTAGCAGGTAACTATGGTGAGTAAAGGAAGGATAAATATCCCCTGATTTTGCTCAAGCTACTATAAGGTCCCGGCTACTGGCAATCGACAGGCTATTATTAGTACTCAACTGTACAGTTAGCCCTCTGGGTGGTGAGCCCACGCCGATTATCGATGACGATGATATGGCTGGTGGCTAGCAGATAGTGGTAGGAAGGGGCGTTAATGCTACCTATACTCAGATATAGAGGTGGCTCGCAGGGATGGACAGTCCTTGCCGCTGCGTCAGCTGTGCGGCGCGCAAAAAACTATTGCCGAACGAATGACGCTTGCCAAGCAGATCATTCCTCACTTTTATCTGCACCGGGACTGTGGAATGGATAAGGTGCTAGCCGTGCTAGAAGCTTCCCGGGCAGAGGCTGGTGTTTCCATCACCGTAAATCACGCCTTCGTTCACGCTGTTGCGCAAGCTCTGAAAAAATATCCGGAGTTAAACCTGAACGTGTTACCGAATGGTATCAGGCAACTTGATTCAACGAATGTCGCAATCGCGGTGGATACAGGTGACTGTCTGTTAACGCCTGTTGTGATGGATATTGGTGAATCTACTTTATCAGCGGTCGTCGAAGCGTCCGCGAAGCTGGTAGAGCGGGCGCGCAACAAGCAACTCAATGCCGCTGATCTCGATGGTGGTGCTATTAGCGTTTCCAATCTGGGTATGCTGGGAGTGACCAGTTTCACGGCCATCATCAATCCCCCTCAGGTGATGATCCTCGCGGTGGGCGCAATTCAGAAACGCGTCATTTTCAAAGATGGTAAACCTGCGCTCGCTCAGTTCTGCGCTCTGACCCAGGCCTGCGATCATCGTGTGATCAATGGGGCTGTCGGGACCAAATTCCTGGCAGCGATTTGCGAATCTATGGAAGCGTAATTGGAACTATAAGAAATATTAACGGGGTGTATCGACCAGATCGCCTAGGTCGTCTTGGTCGGTCACTCCCCACAATTTAACCAAAAGCTCACATATTGTCATGAAACCGTACTCGCATCAGTGAGGAGGGAAATACTATTCGTTCATTGTTGAACGATACCGCACAACGAACCAGGCCATGAGGGTTGTCACTGACGTCCTTACGGGGCTGAGTACTGTCGGGCTGGAATTTTTCCCCGCGAAAATATGCCATGTCCCATTTGGCTCTCTGGTCGGTGGTGTCAGGTGTGGCAAAGCGGGGTGTTCTGTTCCTTCATCTCAGGATGAGCCAGAATTCTATCGATGACGTCTTGGTATTCAATACAAACAATGACCTTGACCGGCCCGACACCCATTCCCGCCAGACATAATCTCTTACGTGGTCTTGTTGTACTATCGCCTCAATCTGAGTTACAGAGACATCGAAGATCTACTGGCAGAGCGAGGGCTGAACGCTATCGGGATATGAGGGAAAGTGCGTTCGCAGAATGGAGCAGGGCGGTTGCCTGAGATCTGTAGCTTGATTTTTCAGGCTCAGAGAAATTAACTTGCCAGAACCGCTTTTATACTTAACCAAGTTCAACACGAATAATAGGTCACTAATTACAGTATTTTTTAGGGTTTAGTGGCATATTTTTTTACAGTCTTGGAAAAGCTAAACATCAAGAAACCTTCAACTCGTCGAAATGATGCCTGATTCTATTTTGGCATGATTAGTGCGAGAAAAATGTCATGCTGTATCACTTCATCGGCGTATGCTAATTCGGTGAGAGACCCAATAACCGATAAATTACTTGGTGCCACCGGAATAAGGGTTAAATCAAACCCTGAGGATTATGGCGTTTATGATGTGACATTTAAGGAGTGGTCATGCAATGGGTTGTTTACGGACTGTCTTGATGATTTCAACTCTTCCCCTGTCGCCGTCAAATTTGCGTTTTATGAACACGACGAAGGCAGTTTTTCCCTCCGATGAGCGGGGTAATAATATATATTTCGCAGCCGCCAACAATCATTACGGCGCTGGTTCTCCAGACGAGGATAACGTCCAATCACATATTGAATCAGATCATATTTATGCATATCCATATTTGGTTTATGCCGACTGTCATTGGTCGCCGTCCCCGAACCATCTAGCCTAAGTTTGTTTGGTCTGGCCGGCGTCGCTCTGATATGGTCCCTTCGGCGCCGTTTCATCATGCGCAACGACCGTGCTGTCCAATAAGCCGGCGGCTAATCCCGCCTTGCACCAGCGCTGCCAGCGCACACATAGGCATTTAGAAGGGCTGGACTTGTCTGATTTATCCACTCCAAATTTCCACTTTTCCAAAGAAAATAAGTTAACTTGCCACTGCCTCTAAGTTGGCGATGCCCCTGGCGACCCGCCAGGACTGCAATCACTGCTGTATTCCCTTGGGGAATGTCTGGTGACCTTGCGAAGACCCCTCCTAAAAATTGGCTGCGTCCTGGTAATCCAAGTCTGCGGCGATATCTTCTATGCTTTTGTCGGTGTGTGCCAATTTAGTTATTTTGCTTGTCAGCACCCTAAAGATTGATGGACAACTCTCGGCGATATAGGTTTGTCCGTTTGCAGCGCGATAAGATCAGAATCATTTATACCGTGATCGATGTAGTCAATAGCATTTTGTATGGTGGGAAACATAGATTCCTCGCACATATAATCTCTTAGTGGCGAATTTAGGAGATCGTCTCGAACAGGCCCAATAGCGTTTGTGATATAAAGCTTAATGCCCTGTTGTTCTAGGTTATCAATAATTTTTCGCAACATCAGTATCGCCGTAGTGTCTACGCTGTTGACCGCTTCTGCATCAAAAATCACCGAGGTCAGCGAACCCTCTGGCCTTTGCTTCATCCAGCGATAAAGATGCTCAACAAAATAATCGTTATTGGCAAAATACAGCGGTGCATCAAATCTGAAGATAAGAACATCGTCGCGAATGACGACATCATCAAACCGATTCACATTACGGAACAAGCGGCCACCCTGGATCGACCCAAGCTCGGTCATATGAGGTTTCGACGTATTATAGATAACTCTCGCTATGGACAATGCAACACCGGCCAATAGACCCTGTTGAACACCCAATACCAATGTGACCCCAAAAGTCACCAGCATCAGCAGAAACTCATGCCGGTTTTGTGTGAACAAGGCCTTCATCTGTCCGTATTTAAACAGGCCCGCTACAGAAATAATAATAATGGCAGCCAGCAATACCTTTGGCAGTGGGTAGATGACGAAAACCGGCGTCAAAAACACCATTGTGATCACTATAACTGCCGAGGAGATAACCGCAGAAACCTGCGTTAAAGCCCCAGCCTCAACAAATGCGGCACTTCTTGAGAAGCTCGCAGACACGGGAAAGGCCTTGAAGAATGCCCCAACGAAGTTTGCTACCCCAACCGCAAATAACTCCTGATTGGGTCTAACACTAAACTTGTCGGTAGGCTTTTCCTGAGCTTTGCAAATGGACATACTGCCGACATAACCCATTAAAGCGACAGTTAGTGCTGTAGGAATCAAAGCGACAAGCTGATCCATGGTTATAGCCGGCACACGTGACTCTGGTAACCCCTGGGGAATGGAGGCGATAACATCAACGCCATAAGCCTGCGCATTCCAGACACCGGAACACAGCATGCCAATGACAAGGAGAATTAGACCACTCGGCATGCGGGGAAAGAATCGCTTGGGGTAAACCATAAAGGCTAAACCTATCAAGCCTATACACACTGTAAGCCAATGCCAATGACCAAACAATCGGATGAAATCAAAGCCTTGATTAAAGACATTACCACCATCTACTGATACACCCAAAATGTTTTCTAGTTGGCTAGCCATAATAATAATTGCCGCAGCGCAGGTGTAGCCAAGAATAACCGGGTAAGACAAGAAATTGGCTATGAAGCCAAACTTGCACAACCCAAAGACAAACTGGATCAACCCAACCAAAAAGGTCAATCCGACAGCAAGCTCCAGATAATTATCAGAGCCAGGTTCAGCAATCGCGCTTAGTCCTGTGAGAATCAGGATTGAGTCAAGTGCAACGGGCCCCATGGAGATTTTATTTGAGGTGCCTAACAGAGCGTACAATACGGGCGGGACAATACACGCGTATAAGCCGTATTCAGCAGGTAAGCCAGCAACTAAAGCGTAGCCCATACTTTGCGGAATGAGCATTGCAGCAATGGTTAAGCCTGACAACAAATCACTTCTTAATACATCTCGGTTATAACCCTGCAGCCAAATCAGACCAGGGAACAGCTTAACTAACACCTATTAATCCTCAAATATCAAATACAAGAACCTTTATCACTCGTTTTCTTTGCACGTTTTAGCTGTCCGTAGCTGTCCGTAGCTGCCAGAGGCCATTATTATCAATCGCTAGTGATGATTAATAATGAGTGAAATGAGAAGTGACTAAAAAAAATAATCTGAATGCTGCAAATTCCTTTTTTTCTGCATACGCAGATAGCATCTACAGTTCAGGCTCGCTTATTTATCGCTAACTGTTTCAGGGGATTAGAACTTCAACTGCAATTGAAAGCGATGGTTAATTTGCTCAGCGGCAGCTATATTAGAACTCAAGAACTCCACTCTCCAGCGCGCTGATAGCCCTTTAATCATTTCATCCATACTATATGTAACGTCGACGTCGACCGCTTCAATATCGACCGCCGATTCAAAGTCAAACTCGGCATAGCTTAATTTTAACTTTACTTTGGCAAAACTATAATTGTAGGTCAGTTTAAATGCATCACCGGCATCGACGTTCTCTACAGTCGCAAGCATGTTATTTGTAAATATGGGACTGGTCGAGAAGCTATAGGGTGTTAAAAACGCTCCGTTTCTGAACGTCCCGCTCTCCTCTGCAACGGAGGTGTAAGCCAGTGTCAGCTTTGACTTGCTAAAACTAGCGCCAGCTTGCAAACCCCACAAAGTAGAATCGACTTCACCGAGTAGTTCATCACCCGTCTCACTCTGGCTAACAAACTGCGCCGCAACGAAAGGCT